>JANOTO010000535.1:0-2514 GCA_031416395.1 Rhodoferax sp.
TACTTGAAGATCACCGCGTATGCCGAGGAGTTACTCAGCAGCGTGCAGAACGCGCTGCCCGGTTGGCCCGAGCGCGTGAAGCTGATGCAGGAGAACTGGATTGGCAAGAGCGAGGGCGTGCGCTTTGCTTTTACGCATGACATCAAGAATGCAGCCGGTCAACTCATTGGCGACGGTCGCATGTACGTCTTCACGACACGGGTGGACACGATCATGGGCGTGACGTTCTGCGCCGTCGCGCCCGAGCATCCGCTGGCAGTGCACGCGGCGTTGTCAAACTCCAAGCTCGCTGCGTTCATCGAAGAATGCAAGCAAGGCGGCACGACTGAGGCTGAGCTGGCGGCGCGCGAGAAGGTGGGTATGCCCACGGGGCTGTTTGTCACGCATCCGCTGAACGGCCACAAGATCGAAGTGTGGGTGGGCAATTACGTTTTGATGAGCTACGGCGACGGGGCCGTGATGGGCGTGCCCGCGCATGATGAGCGTGACTTCATTTTTGCCAAGAAGTACGGCATCAACATCATTGAAGTGGTGCTGGTCGATGGCCTTGAGTACGACTATGACAATTGGCAAGACTGGTACGGCGACAAGCAGCGCGGCGTCACCATCAACTCTGACAGCTACAGCGGCTTGAACCACAAAGATGCCGTCAACGCCATTGCACATGCCCTGCAGGTGCGCGGCTTGGGTGAGAAAAAGACGACTTGGCGGCTGCGTGACTGGGGCGTGAGCCGCCAGCGCTACTGGGGCACGCCGATCCCCATCATCCATTGCCCCGAACATGGCGCGGTGCCCGTGCCTGAGAAAGACCTGCCGGTCATTCTGCCGCTCGACTGTGTACCCGATGGCTCCGGCAACCCGCTGCACAAGCATGAGGGCTTTCACAAAGGCGTGGTATGTCCGATTTGCGGTGTGGCGGCGCGGCGCGAGACCGACACGATGGACACCTTTGTCGACTCCAGTTGGTACGTGATGCGCTATTGCGACCCAAACAACAGCCAGAACATGGTGGCCGAGGGCACCGACTACTGGATGCACAGCGAAAGTACCGTCACCGGCGGGCGCAGCGGCATGGACCAGTACATTGGCGGCATCGAGCACGCGATCTTGCACCTGCTGTACGCTCGATTCTGGACCAAGGTCATGCGCGACATGGGTCTGGTCAAGATCGACGAGCCCTTCACCAAGCTGCTCACCCAGGGCATGGTGCTTAACCATATTTACTCGCGCAAAGGCGAGCGCGGCGGTGTTGAGTATTTTTGGCCGCATGAGGTTGAAGATATTGTTGACGCGACAGGCAAAGTCACCGGGGCCAAGCTCAAAACCGCCAAGGGCGATGTGCCTGCGGGCACGCTCATCACCTACGAAGGTGTGGGCACCATGAGCAAGAGCAAAAACAATGGGGTGGACCCGCAGGATTTGATCGAGAAATACGGCGCTGACACGGCGCGGCTTTACACCATGTTCACCGCGCCGCCCGAGGCCACGCTGGAGTGGAATGACTCTGCCGTGGAGGGTAGCTACCGGTTCTTGCGGCGGGTGTGGGCGGCGTGTGCGCAGGCGCGCGAGCTGGTTCAGGCGGGCATCGGTCAAACCGTGGTGTCGGGCAGTCTTTCAGCGGACATGAAGGCGGTGCGCCGCGAAGTTCATCTGGCGCTCAAGCAGGTGGCGTATGACTATGAGCGCATGCAGTACAACACCGTGGTGTCTGGCTGCATGAAGATGCTCAATGCGATTGAGTCGGCGAAGTTTGAAAGCTCCCAAGGCCAATCGGCTTTGGCGGCGGAGCTGCTGGGTATCTTGCTGCGCAGTCTTTACCCGGCCACGCCGCACATCGCTCATCAGCTTTGGTCAGAGATGGGTTACGCCAAGCATTTTGGTGACGTTTTGGATGCGCCTTGGCCGAAGGTGGATGAAGGTGCGCTGGCGCAGGATGAAGTGGAGCTGATGCTGCAAATCAACGGCAAGCTGCGTGGCTCCATCTTGGTCGCAACCCATGCGCCGAAAGATGCCATCGAGCGCTTGGCGCTGGCGCATGAGCTGGTGCAGAAGCAGGCAGCGGGCGGAGCGATCAAGCGCGTCATCATCGTGCCGGGGCGGCTGGTGAATGTGGTGCTGTAAAGCTCGGCTAGCTAGATGAACCGCCAACGGTTTTTGAGAGTCGGGATCACGTTGTGTGGCGCTGCATTTGTGCAAGCTTGTGGTTTCAAACTGCGCGGTACCCAAACGTTTGCCTTTGAAACGATTGCTGTAGAAGCCAACCCGGCGGGTGCCGTCGCTGCCGAGTTGCGCAAGGCTTTGGGCAGTCAATTGTTTGTGGCCTCAACAGGCGGTGTTGCCGGAGCGGCGGCACCTGCTGCACAAGTCACGATGGACATCCTGCAAGAGCTGCGCGAGCGCGCGGTGGCAGGTGTGAACGCCGCTGGCCAGGTGCGTGAGCTGCAACTACGCATCCGCGTCAAATTCCGCCTGCGCAATGCCCGTGGCAAAGACTTGATTGAAGAGACCGAAATC
>JANOTO010000536.1:0-3735 GCA_031416395.1 Rhodoferax sp.
TGCCGCGAGGTTGGCAGGGCCATCATGGACTTCAACATGATTGAAGAAGGCGACAAGGTGATGGTGTGCGTGAGTGGCGGCAAAGACAGCTATGCGATGCTGGACATTTTGCTCAAACTGCAAAAGCGCGCGCCCGTTAAATTTGAGTTGATTGCGGTGAATCTGGATCAAAAGCAGCCGGGTTTTCCTGAGCACATCCTGCCCGAGTATTTGAAGACCGTCGGCGTGCCGTTTCACATTGAGAATCAGGACACTTACAGCATCGTCAAGCGCGTGATTGCTGAGGGAAAAACCATGTGCAGCCTGTGCAGCCGCCTGCGCCGGGGCATTTTGTACCGTGTGGCCGACGAGCTGGGTGCTACTAAGATTGCACTGGGTCATCACCGTGATGACATGCTGCAAACCTTCTTTTTGAACATGTTTTTCGGCGGCAAACTCAAAGGCATGCCACCCAAGCTGGTGAGCGATGACGGCGGCCATATCGTGATTCGGCCCCTGGCGAACGTGGCTGAAAAAGACCTCATCCGCTGGGCCGCGCATCGCGCCTTCCCCATCATCCCGTGCACCCTGTGTGGCAGCCAGGAGAACTTGCAGCGCAAGCAGATTGGCAACATGCTGCGCGATTGGCAAAAGCAGTACCCAGGCCGTATTGAGAGCATGTTCAGCGCGCTGCAAAACGTGGTGCCATCACACTTGATGGACAGTCGTCGATACGATTTCAAGGGCATCAAGACGACGGGCGTGGCTGACCCCGAGGGCGATATGGCATTTGACCCCGAGACATTTCCTGAAGTGTCACACCCAGGTCTGCAAGTGGTGGCGGCTTGATGACCGAGGCCACCCGCATCATCGCCGTTCGCCACGGCGAAACCGCCTGGAACGTCAATACCCGCATCCAAGGTCAATTGGACGTGGGCTTGAACGCTACGGGCCGCTGGCAGGCCGAACGCGTGGGCCGAGCCCTGGCAGACGAGCCGATTGCCGCCATCTACAGCAGCGACCTGCTGCGCGCGTGGGACACAGCACAGTCAATCTCCAAAGCCGGTGGTATCAACCTGCAAACCCACGAAGGCCTGCGCGAGCGCGGTTTTGGGCTGTTTGAGGGCAAGACGTTTGACGAGATCGCCCTCAAGTGGCCCGAAGCGGCAGTGCGGTGGCGAAAGCGCGACCCCGGCTACGCGCCCGAGGGCGGTGGCGAGTCGCTGTTGGCGTTTCGCACCCGGATCGAAGAAGTGGTGAATGCGCTTGCGGCGCCGCATGCTGGCACCCAAATCGTGCTGGTGGCCCACGGCGGCGTGATGGACGTGCTATACCGCGCTGCCACCCGCCAAGAGATTCAGAGCCCCCGCACCTGGGCGCTGGGTAATGCCGCCATCAACCGCCTGCTGTGGACGCCCCAGGGCTTGAGCCTGGTCGGCTGGGCTGATACGCATCATCTGGAGGATGGCGTGGCACTGGATGAATCTACCGCGTGACCTCATTTATTAACCTACAGGTTTATTTTTGATTAAAAATCATCGATTTCTCAAAATTATCGATAAAATAAACCTCCAGCTCTCGTATATATTATAACTATTGCTACGTTTTATATAGCACTTATAGGCTTCCCACCTGATGAGCAAAGTCATCGTTTTTGCGACACCCGTTTTTCTCTTGCTGATTGCCATCGAGTTTTACTGGGGACGCGCCAAAGCGCGCTCTGGCGGTGGCACGAACAACTACCGCCTCAACGACACGCTCAATAGCATCAGCCTGGGGATGATGGGCCAGCTGGGCGGCATTCTGAGCAAGGCGTTGACAGTCGGCATCTATACCGCCATCTTCAGCAGCGTGGCGCTCTATCCAGATGTCGCCTTCTGGAGCACGTGGTACGGCGTGTTGCTGGCGCTCATTTTTTATGATTTCTGCTACTACTGGCTGCACCGCGCGGGGCACGAGGTGGCGCTCTTTTGGGCGGCGCATGTGGTGCATCATCAAAGCCAGTCGTACAACCTTTCAACGGCCTTGCGCCAGTCGTCCAGTGGCAGCTTGTTGGGCTGGATTTTCTATTTGCCGATGGCCTTGGCAGGCGTGCCACCCATCATCTTTGGCACCGTGGCGCTGATCGATTTGCTCTACCAGTTTTGGGTGCACACCGAGCACGTGGGCAAGCTCGGCTGGTTTGACCGCGTGTTCTGCTCACCCTCCAACCACCGCGTTCACCACGCCGTGAACGACGGCTATTTGGACAAAAACTACGGCGGCGTGCTGGTCGTGTGGGATCGCCTGTTTGGCACGTTCAAGGAAGAATCCGCAGCTTGCGTTTATGGCACCCGCAAACCGCTTGAAAGCTGGGATCCGATTTGGGCCAACTTGGAGGTCTATGGCGCGCTGATTCACGATAGCTGGCATGCACAACGCTGGGGCGACAAGTTGCGAACATGGTTCAAACCGCCCGGCTGGCGTGCGGCGGATGTGGCCGAACGCTTTCCCAGACCCGCCTTTGACCTGCAAACAGCGCAAACCTTTGACCCGCCCATGAACCTGCGTTTGAAATGGTTTGCTACCTTGCAATTTACGCTACTGTTGATCGGCGTAGCCTCATTTCTTTGGGTGGCGGACACACTGCCTCTTGCGCAGGCTGCCGTGGGTGTTGCCGCGCTATGGGCAGGCATGTGGGCGCTGGGGGCCGCCATGCAAGGGCGCTTGAGTGTGGCAGCCGTGCTGGTGGTTGATGCGATGGTGATCGCAAACGCGTGGGGCATTTTGGTGCTGCTGCGCTGAAGGCTGTCAAACAGCAAACAGCTCTGGGTCGCTCTTCGGAGGCGTAACGCCCAAATGCCGATACGCCGCCAGCGTGGCGATGCGCCCGCGCGGCGTGCGCTGCAAATAACCTTGCTGGATGAGATACGGCTCAATCACATCTTCAATCGTTTCGCGCTCTTCGCCAATGCTGGCGGCAATGTTGTCCAGCCCCACCGGGCCGCCGTCAAAGCGATGAATTACCGCCTCTAGCAACTTCCTGTCCATCACGTCAAAGCCCTGCGGGTCCACGTCAAGCATCGCCAGTGCGCGGTTGGCGATGTCCAGCGTGATCTCACCTTTGCCTTTGACATCCGCGTAGTCACGCACGCGGCGCAACAAACGATTCGCAATACGTGGCGTGCCCCGCGAGCGCCGCGCAATCTCAAAACCGCCAGCCTCATCGGTCGGCACATTCAGCAGCCCGGCGCTGCGTTTGACGATACGCGCCAGCTCTTCGGGTGTGTAAAACTCAAGCCGCGCGACGATGCCAAAGCGGTCGCGTAGCGGGTTGGTAAGCATGCCCGCACGCGTGGTCGCTCCCACGAGGGTGAAGGGCTGTAAATCGAGCTTGATCGAGCGCGCCGCCGGCCCTTCACCAATCATGATATCGATCTTGTAGTCTTCCAGCGCGGGGTACAAAATCTCCTCGACCACTGGGCTCAAGCGGTGGATTTCGTCGATGAACAAAACATCGTTTTTTTCAAGATTGGTAAGAAGCGCAGCCAGATCCTTGGGCTTTTCCAGCACCGGCCCGCTGGTCTGGCGCAGGTTCACACCCAACTCATGCGCGACGATATGCGACAGCGTCGTCTTGCCTAAACCCGGTGGTCCAAACAGCAGCACATGGTCCAGTGCCTCACCGCGCATTTTTGCCGCGCTGATGAAAATCTCAAGCTGCTCGCGAATCTTCGCCTGGCCGACGTATTCGTCCAGCAGCTTGGGTCGCAGCGC
>JANOTO010000537.1:0-13466 GCA_031416395.1 Rhodoferax sp.
CTCGCGAACGAAATCGGCCATGTTGCCTACGCGCGCCCCGCGAAAGGCATAGATGCTCTGGTCGTCATCACCGACAGCCAGCACGCTGCCGGTCGGGTTGAAAACTGCCTGCTCCAGCCCCAGACCACCCGCAGCATGCGCACCCGTGCCACTGAGCATCTTGATCCACGCATACTGCAGTTTATTGGTGTCTTGAAACTCATCAATCAGGATGTGCCGAAAGCGCCGTTGGTAATGCTCGCGGATGGGGTCGTTATCACGCAGCAGCTCGTACGAGCGCAGCATCAACTCGCCGAAATCGACTACGCCTTCGCGTTGGCATTGATCTTCATAGAGTTGGTAGATCTCGATCTTCTTGCGACTGTCTTCACCGCTGACTTCCACCGCGTTGGGCCGCAAACCATCCTCCTTGCAACTGGCAATGAACCACATCGTCTGTTTGGCTGGATAGCGCTCGTCATCGATGCCAAACTGTTTGTACAGGCGCTTGATGGCGCTCAATTGATCTTGCGTGTCCAGAATCTGAAAGGCCTGGGGCAGATTGGCCATCTTGTAATGTGAGCGCAAAAACCGGTTGCAAAGCCCATGAAAGGTGCCGATCCACATGCCGCGCACATTCACCGGCAGCATGGCGCTCAGCCGCGTCATCATCTCCTTGGCAGCCTTGTTGGTAAACGTCACTGCCATGATGCCGCCAGGCGACACCAGGCCGTTTTGCAGCAGCCACGCGATGCGGGTGGTGAGCACGCGGGTCTTGCCTGAGCCGGCACCTGCCAGAATCAGCGCGTGCTCGTTGGGCAACACCACAGCGGCACGCTGCTCGGGGTTGAGATTGTGTAAGAGCGGCGAATCTGACACGACTGCGGGATGGGCCTTGTGATTGACTTCTGAGAACATACGCCCATTGTAGGAATCTGCCCATGACCGTTTTCAACTTCCCTATCGCTGTCTCACTGGCAATTTTTGCGACGACAATGTCTACCAGCGCCACCTGGGCACAAGCTTCTTGTTCAAGCGACGGCCAGCGCACACCCACGGCGCTGATCGAGCGCTTTATCAGCGCCGATTGCGACAGTTGCTGGCGCGACCCCACCACATCAAAACCGAAGTCCGGCGAACTGGCGCTGGACTGGATCGTCCCGACTGCCAAGGGCGATGATGCGCCGCTTTACGCTGCTGCAAACCGCGACGCGCAGTACCGACTGAATGCACTCAAACAGGCCGCCCCCAAAACGACGTTCAACCTGCGCCGCCAAGCTTTTGCCAAACCGCTGCCCTTGCGCGTGGCGCGCGGCGTGGCGCTGGGGGGTTACGTCGGCGCCTCCATCGCGCTCACGCCTGCCCGCGGCAACACCGCAACAAACCGCCTGCCAATCCACCCCATGACCGCCCACTTGCTGTTGGTCGAAGAAATCCCAGCGGGTACCGACGGCACGCCGGTCGCGCGCAATCTGGTCAGAAATTCACTCGAGATCAGGTGGAACGAACCCGGCGAAAGCGCGCCGCAAGCCGATGCGCGCAAGCGTCTTTATGAATCCCGCCCCATGAGCATTCCCCAAGGCTCCAACCCGGATCGACTTCGTGTGGTGGGCTGGGTGGAGGATGTCAATGGCTTGGTGATCGCCAGCGCGGCGAGCGTTTGTGCGAAGTAGGCCGCCACAGATCGCCGCAAGCCCAGGCGCGACAGGCCCAGACAAGTGGAGATTGAATCAAACCCGCACGGTAAATTCAACCAGCTCAGCCCCCAAATCACTGACGCTGTGCCCCAGCGCGATTTGACCACTGGCGCGCAATATCACCTCCTCGCGACGCAGCACCATTTCTGGCTCGCCGCGCACCATCACGAAGGTGCCATTGGTGCTCTGGTCGATCAGGTAAAACTTGTCGCGCCGAAGCTCTATGCGGGCATGCACACGCGAGGCCATACGGTCTGCCACCAGAACTTCACAGGACGCGTCCCGCCCCAGAAATACGCCTACGTTGGACTGGGTGAGGCGGTGCAGTTTGCCTGCATGGCGCAGTTGCAGCTCGACATCACCCGCTGCCGCCAGGGCCGACGGTGTGGTCATCGTCAATTCTTCGCTGGGTTGCCACAGCACCTCACACACTTCGACATCATCGCCCTTGCCTTTGACCGACAGCGCGGCAATCGGGCGGGTGCTGCTGCGCAGCATGGGCGACAGCAAGTCCACCGCTGCGCGCGTTGTCATGATCTGGTTGCCTTTGGCCAAGCCCGCCATCCGGGCTGCCAGGTTCACCGTGTCGCCAAATACATCGTTGTTTTCTTCAATCACGGCGCCCACATGAAAGCCGACACGGATGGCGCGCTGCACACCTGAGGCCGCGGGCAGTTCGGTGACCTTGATCTGCATGTCGGTGGCGGCCAAGCACGTGCTGTCGGCATCGGGCAGCACGCACATCACCTCGTCGCCGATAGTTTTGACGACCCGCCCGCCGTAGCGCGTGGACGCAGCGCGCATCACCTCCAGGCATTCATCAATCATGCGTTTTGCCTGCACATCACCCAGCGTGTCATACAACCGGGTACTGCCAGAAATATCTGCAAACAAAACACCGACTGATTTAGACATACTATTATATTAATAGCAAATAATATATATCATTCGAGAGCTAAGCATCTATTTTATCTAAAAACCCGCTGCGAGACCATCCCGGCGGGCATCACTGGCTGCAATATACCCGTTATGGGTATTTTGATCCAGTTTCCAGATAAACTGGCCAGCGCCGAAGTCTTGGTATGAATCATTAATCACCTCCATCTGATGGCCGCGATCACTCAGGGCTTGCACGGTCGCGGCGGGCATGCTGGATTCGACATTGATCTCCAGCCCCTCATTAAAGCGCCAGCGGGGCGCGTCGCAGGCGATTTGCGGATTTTGCTGATAGTCCAGCATGCGCACCAGTGTCTGCATATGGCCTTGCGGCTGCATGTTGCCGCCCATCACGCCGAAGCTCATTTGGGGCTGCCCGTCTTTGGTGAGAAAGGCTGGAATGATGGTGTGAAACGGGCGCTTGCCCGGTGCCACCACGTTGGGGCTGGCCGGATCCAAGCTGAAGCCATGGCCCCGATTTTGCAGGCTGATGCCAAACGTCGGCTCCACACAGCCCGAGCCAAAACCCATGTAGTTGCTTTGAATGAAGCTCACCATCATGCCGGACTCATCAGCAGCGGTGAGATAGATCGTGCCGCCACGGCGATGTGGGTCGTTCGGAGTGCCGGCGTTAAAGGCCTGCGCGCGTTTGCGGTCAATCAGTTTGGCTCGCGACGACAGGTAGTTATCGTCGAGCATCTGCTCCACGGTCACTTCCATCGTCGAGCCTTCTGACACATAGCGGTAGACGTCCGCAAAGGCGAGCTTCATCGCCTCGATCTGCAAATGCTGCGCGTCCACGCCGTCTACGTCAAGGCCCGCGATGTCGAACTTGTCGAGAATGCCGAGCGCAATCAGCGCGGCAATGCCCTGACCGTTGGGCGGGATCTCGTGCAGCGCAAAGCCTCGGTAATTTTTGGCGATGGGCGTAACCCACTCGGCCTGGTGCGCGGCGAAGTCGCTCGCCTTCAAGCTGCCGCCATGCTGGCTTGAAAATTTCTCGATCGCCGCTGCAATCTCGCCGTTATAGAAGGCTTGGCCTTTCGTCGCCGCAATGGCGCGCAAGGCTCGCGCGGCGGCCTTGAACTGGAACAACTCACCGACGTTGGGTGCACGACCAAAAGGCAAAAACGCCTGGGCAAAACCGGGCATTGACTTCAACTCGTCCACCGGGGCCGCCCACTTGCCTTGCACAATGGGCGGCACGCAATAGCCACGCTCGGCAATATCGATTGCGGGAGCCAGCAAATCGGCAAACGGCAGCTTGCCAAAGCGCTCGCTCAAGGCCACCCAGCTACTCACCGCGCCGGGCACGGTAACGGAATCAAAACCGCGTTTGGGCGGCGTTTGTGCATGAGCGCCATACTTTGCAGCGAAGTATTTTTGCGTCCACGCTGCTGGCGCACGGCCGGAGGCGTTCAAGCCGTGCAAGGCCTTGCCATCCCACAAAATGCAAAACGCATCGCTGCCCAGGCCATTGCTCACGGGCTCACAAATAGTCATGGCAGCAGCGGCGGCGATGGCTGCATCGACCGCATTGCCGCCCTTGTGCAGCATGCTCAAACCCGCTTGGGCACCCAGTGGATGCGAGGTGGAGACGACGTTTCGGGCAAAAACGGGAATGCGGGTGCTGGTGTAGGGGTTTTGATGGTTAAAGTTCATGTCAGGTGGTGAGTTCAGCAGGTCGTTACTTCAGCGCTCAGGTTTTCTAACCCCGATTCTGTCAGGCTTTTCTGACGTTCCATGAACCTGGAAACAAGGCCGCCATAACCTAAGAAAAACGGCACCCGAAGGTGCCGTCGACCGTCAATTAGAACGCTGCAAGCCGAATGCTGAATACGGATCACTCTTCAACAAACGCCTCCTCGCGCTTGTTCTTGACGGCAGGCAGCAGCACAATCACAATCAGAATGGCCGCAACAGCGAGCAGCGACGCGGACAAAGGGCGGGTCACAAACACAGACCAGTCGCCACGCGACAGCAGCAGCGCGCGGCGCAGGTTTTCTTCCATCATCGGGCCCAAAATGAAACCCAGCAAAAGCGGCGCGGGCTCGGCCCCAATCTTGATGAACCAATAGCCAATCACGCCAAAAATTGCCACCAACCAAATGTCGAATGTGTTGTTGTTGGTGGAGTAAACGCCAATCGCACAAAACAGCACGATCGCCGGAAACAGAAAGCGGTAGGGCACGGTCAAGAGCTTGATCCACATGCCGATCAACGGCAAATTCAAAATGATGAGCATTGCATTTCCTATCCACATCGAGGCAATCAAGCCCCAAAACAACTCGGGGTTACTGGTCATTACCTGCGGCCCCGGCTGGATATTGTGAATCGTCATGGCACCCACCATCAGCGCCATCACCGCATTTGGCGGAATGCCCAGAGTGAGCAAGGGGATAAATGAGGTTTGCGCACCGGCGTTGTTGGCAGACTCTGGGCCCGCCACGCCACGGATATTGCCTTTGCCGAAGGCAATTTCGCCGGGCTTGAGCTTGATCTTTTTCTCAATCGTGTACGCCGCAAACGCAGCCAACAATGCTCCGCCACCGGGCAAGATACCCAGCAAGGAACCCAGTGCGGTGCCTCGCAAAATGGCGGGCGTCATATGCTTGAAGTCTTCCTTCGTCGGCATCAAGCCCGTGACTTTGCCAATAAAAACCTCACGCTCCTCCGCAGGCTTACCTAAGTTGCTAATGATCTCGCCGTAGCCAAACACACCCATGGCGATGGTGATGAAGCCAATGCCATCGGTCAACTCGGGAATGTCCATGCTGAACCTGGCGACACCCGAATTCACATCCGTGCCCACAAGCCCGAGCAGCAGACCCAGCAAAATCATGGCAATGGCCTTGAGCAGCGAGCCCGATGCCAGCACGACGGCACCGATCAAGCCCAAAACCATCAACGAAAAATACTCGGCAGGGCCAAACTTGAACGCAAGCTCGGTCAGGGGTGGCGCAAAAGCGGCCAAGATCAAGGTACCCACGCATCCGGCAAAGAAAGACCCCAAACCGGCCGCCGCCAACGCAGGCCCGGCACGGCCCTGCTTGGCCATCGCATGGCCGTCAATCACCGTCACGACGGACGACGCCTCTCCCGGCAGGTTGACGAGAATCGCCGTGGTGGAGCCGCCATACTGAGCGCCGTAGTAAATGCCCGCCAGCATGATCAAGGCTGAAACCGGTGGCAGTGCATAAGTTGCCGGCAGCAACATGGCGATGGTGGCGACTGGGCCAATGCCAGGCAGCACGCCAATCAGCGTGCCGAGCAAGCAGCCAACGAACGCGTAAAGCAGGTTAATCGGCGTGAACGCCACACCAAAACCCAAAGACAGGTTACTGATCAAATCCATTTTTTATCCTTAACCTGTAATTAACCTGCGAGGAAGGCGGGCCACACCGGGAACTGCAGCTTGAGCAGCACGATGAACGCCAGATAGCTGCCAACGGCCAAGCCTGTGGCCAGGAGCAAAACGTCGCGCAGCTTGAAGCCATCACCTGCAAGACTGACCACCAGGGTCAAAACATAAATGCCCGCAATAAGACCCATGGCCGGCAACTTGATGCTGGGCAGGCCACCGAGCAAAATGCCGAAAAGCACGTTGCCCCCGATGATGAAACACAGAGGGCGCCAGGCAACGGCACCGATCAAGTCGCCGCCTTCAACCTTCGCCGACAACGACTTCAGCGCGATGATGACACCCATCACAGCTAGCAAAACGCCCAGCATCAGAGGGAAGTAGCCGGGCCCCATGCGGGCACCTGTGCCGATGTTGTACTTGGTGGAGCCCCACGCGAATGCGATGCCGACCAGCAGAAACATCAACCCCGAGAAAAAGTCTTTCTGACTTTTTATTTGCATATCCGTCTCCTCAGACAAATTTCGTTACGTCATTTTGCACGCTAATGATGGATGTACTGAATGTGGCTTTCACCTACCCGCAATGTATGCAGCCCGTCTTGGTTACCTCAGGACAGCGGCGGGGTCGAGGTCAGCACCTCCTCAATCACCGTCAGCCCCTCGGCGACTTTCATGGCCCCGCCCAAGCGCAAGGGCCGCATCCCATCGGCAATCGCCTGGCGTTTAAGCGCATCGATATTGGGCTCATTGCTGACGCGGCCCTTGAAAGCCTCGCTGACCTGCATCAGCTCGAACACGCCCATGCGGCCCATACACCCTGACATGCGGCAGTCCACACAGCCCACAGGTCGATAAGGCTTGTATCCGCCACTGATCTTCCAGGGCTTGACGACTTCGGCAAGCGCCTCCAGAGGCGTGGCCTCATCAGGCACCTTGCACAGCTTGCACAGCGTGCGCACGAGGCGCTGCGCCAGCACACCCAACACCGTCGCATTGATTAGATAAGACGGTATCCCCAACTCCATCAGACGCGTAACTGCGGAAGGCGCATCGTTGGTATGCAACGTTGAGAAGACCAAATGCCCGGTAAGCGCCGCCTGCACCGCCATCTCGGCCGTTTGCAGGTCGCGAATTTCACCCACCATGATGATGTCAGGATCCTGGCGCATCAGGGCACGCAGGCCTTCCGGGAAGCCAAAGTCCAACTGCGGCTGCACTTGGGTCTGATTGAAGGATGGCTCGATCATCTCAATCGGATCTTCCACCGTGCTCACGTTAACCTCTTCGGTAGCGACACGTTTCAAGGTAGCGTAAAGGGTCGTGGTCTTGCCGGAGCCCGTCGGCCCGGTCACCAAAATGATGCCATGAGGCCGCTTGACCAGCGTTTCCCAGCGCTTGGCATCGTGCGTGGAAAAGCCCAGCGCATCCAGGTCTTTGACCGCGTTGTCAGGGTCAAAAATCCGCATCACCATCTTTTCGCCAAATGCTGTTGGCAAAGTCGATATGCGCATTTCGATTTCATCGCCGCGCGGGTTGCGGGTTTTGATGCGGCCATCCTGCGGGCGACGCTTTTCGACGACGTCCATGCGCCCCAGCAGCTTGATGCGCGCGGTCATGGCGTTGAGTACACCCATCGGCATTTGATAAACCGGGTGCAGCACCCCGTCAATGCGAAAGCGAATCACGCCTTGCTCACGCCTGGGCTCCAGATGAATGTCGCTGGCACGCTGATCAAAAGCATACTGCCACAGCCAGTCGACCACCTGCACCACGCTCTGGTCGTTGGCATCCAATGCCTTATTGGCCTTGCCCAGCTCAACCAGTTGCTCAAAACTGGCACTGCCATTGTTCAGACCCGACTTCATCGCCGTGCGCACGGACTTGGCCAACGCAAAAAATTCGACGGTGAACTTGTGAATGTCCTGCGGGTTGGTCACCACGCGGCGCACGCTCCGCTTGGATTGGCGCTCAACCTCGGTCACCCAGTCTGTGATGAACGGCTCGGCGGTGGCCACCACAATCTCGGTGGGTGTAACTTGCACTGGCAGTATCTTGTGCCGCTCAGCATAGGCTGCGCTCATGGTGTCTGCCACCTTGCCCACGTCCACCTTCAGCGGGTCAATACGCAGGTAGGCAAGTGAAGACCAGCCTGCCAGCCATTGGGTGAGCATCTCAATATCCAGTGGCTTGCCGTCGCTGGCGCGCAGCATGGACACACTGGCCAGGCGCAACAACGGGTGCTGCGCGCTCTCGGCCTGCGCACAACGGGCAATCGTGCGGGCGGCTTCATCGTCGGCAATCACGCCATCGGCACGCAGCCATTTCACAAGATGTCGCCAATCCAACGGCCCAACGTGGTTGGTCTTGGTAGGTTTGGCGGCTTTCAAAGCAGTGGTCATAAAGCTGTCTTTTTGAGGATTCTCACCCATTGGCTGGCGGGCAGTCCCCACTGAGTTTGGATGATTTCAGCGCGTGCGGCAAGCACTCCCCGCGCGGGCCGCACAGCATCACGCAAGGCAAGCACAACCGTGTTGCCTTCGCGCGTGGCTTTGAAGGCCCAAATCGCATCTAAGCCAAAAGCGCCGGCGATCTTGTCCACACTGCGCTGGTAGCTCGAAGATCGCCCGAACAGGTTGACCGTCATGGAGCCGCTGGGAGTCAATAGCCGTTTGCAGTCAGCATAAAACGCTTCGCTGTCCAGCACCGGCGCTGCGGCGTCGTGGTCGTACAAATCGACATGAAGCAAGTCAACCGTGCCCCACCACTTTGGGTTTTGGATTTCAAGAGCCGCATCAGCCACCACGACTTGGGTGCGAGTGTTATCCACTGCCAACTTGAACCAACCTCTACAGGCCAGCACGACTTGGGGGTTGATCTCCACCGCGCAGGTTTTCATGCGCAGCACTTTGTGACAGAACTTGGTCAAAGATGCCGCGCCGAGGCCTAGCTGCATGGCCTGACGCTTTGGGATGGACGCTGCATCCACAAACAGCAACCCGGCTAGCATTCGCTGAATGTATTCATGCACCAAAACGGTGGGCGCATCCAGCAGCATGGAGCCCTGAATCCACTGCGTGCCCAAATGGAGATGGCGAACGGGGCCATCGTCAGAAAAATTGACCTCGGGAAACGTGGTTGAACGAGTTTTCAAGATGAGCTGATTATCTCCATCGTGCTGGCCTTGCCGTTCAGGTCGTCCAGCAACAGCTTGAGCAGCGTCTTGAGTTTAGGTAGCGCGTCCATTGCGTTTGCGGTGGTCGCCGCCATCAGCTCGGTCGGGGTGATACCGCGTAAATCCGAAATCACCCCCGCAATGCGCGGCAACTGCGACGGCTCGTTGATTCCCTGGGGTTCGCCAGCGGTACGTTGAGCCATTGTTTTGTAAAGCCACTGGGGCGGGATGTCAGGCGAATCGGTCTCCATCACCAACGCATCCAGCGGCAATGTCGTCGCAAGGTGACGTATCGCGCGGGCAGCCTCATAGGTCACAGTGCCACCGAAACCCAACTTGAAGCCCAGTTTGATGAACTCACGCGCCTGAACTTCACTGCCATTGAAGGCGTGTGCAATGCCGCCAAAGCGGTACCCATCGCGACTTAACTCACGCAAGTGCTTGAGCAGGCGGTCTGCTGACTGGCGTACATGCAAGATCACCGGCAAACCATGCTTCTTGGCTAGCCGCAATTGGGCACGGTAAAAATGCTCCTGGCGCTCGCGAAGTGGGCTTGTGCGCAGCTCAGGGACAAAAAAGTCCAGGCCAATCTCGCCCACGGCAACCAGGTGAGGATCATCGCGGTGCTGGTGCAATTGCGCGTCCAACAAGTCCAGGTCTGATTCCTGCGCCTGCTTGACGCAAAGCGGGTGAATCCCCAAGGCGTAGCTGTCTGCCTGGGCGTGTGCCAGCAAACGGACCGCCTCAAAATTACCTACTTCGACCGCTGGAATCACGCAGTGCAGCACGCTGTTGCTGTCTGCGCGCGCGCGAACAGCGCTGAACTTGCCGTCAAACTCCGGCGCGTCCAGGTGGCAGTGGGTATCAATCCAGAAACGCATTTCTGGAAAATACCACAACCCTTGTCCAGTGCGGCGGTACAGTTCTTTAGCGTAAAGGTGCAAAGCTGATTGAACCGTGATACTGTTTGTGTTGTTGACCCCACCGACAACCGACCCAGGTACCCGTATGCCCAAGTCAGCGCTCTACAGTCGATCCAAACCGCTGCCCCAGCCCTCAGGCACGACGAGCCCGCCCGTAACTGACAGCTCGGCACTTTCCAAAAAACGCTTTGCGGCCTTTCGCAAGCTGTCGCCCGGCGACCCCAGGCTGCTTTGGTCGGCCATCGTGCTCCTTGCAGCGCTGCTGGCTGCCAACGTGGGGCTTGTTTTGCGCCCCGGCCCACCCAAACTCACCCAGGCCGTCATTGACAGCGCAGTGCTGAAAACCCTGGAAACGACTGACCTGCCGTCGCCCGCCGCCAAAGCGTATGAAACGATCTTGCCGTCTGTCGTGCAAGTGCTGGGTTTTGTGAAGAGCAAGGACGGCAAGGAAGACATCCAAAACGGGGTGGGCACTGGCGTGGTGATTGTTGACAAAGGCATCATCCTGACCAACCTGCACGTGGTGCAGGGCTCGCAGACCATCAAGGTCATTTTTTCTGACGGCCTGGAGTCCACCGCCTCGGTGACTGGCACTAAGCCAGAATCTGACCTGGCCGTGCTGCAGGCCCACAAAATCCCGGACGACATGATTGCCGCGACGATGCGATCAACCTCCGATTTGCGCCCAGGCGACCAAGTGCTTGCAGTAGGATTTCCGTTCGGGATTGGGCCATCAGCCTCGGCCGGCGTGGTCTCTGGCTTGAAGCGATCGTTTCGCTCGCCCGAGGGCAAGAATGAATTGAGTAATTTGATTCAGTTTGACGCGGCGGCCAACCCTGGCAATTCGGGCGGGCCATTGGTCACGATGGACGGGCAGGTGGTGGGCATTGTCACTGCTATTTTGAACCCGACTCCGCACCGCACCTTCCTGGGTATCGGTTTTGCGGTGCCCATCGAAGACGCTTCTTCGGCAGCCGGACTGCCACCTTTCTAGCCTCCAATGTTCTGACCCTAGTACAACAGGAAAACCATGTCTGACAATTCATTTCAAAGCCCTGACACCGCCCAGTTGATGGAGAAAATTCTCTACGAGGTTAAACGTGTCGTCGTTGGGCAAGACCGCTTTTTGGAGCGCGTGATGGTCGCCATCCTTGCGCAGGGCCATCTATTAGTGGAGGGCGTGCCCGGTCTGGCAAAAACACTCACAGTCAAGACGCTGGCGAACACCATTCAGGGCGATTTCAAACGCATCCAGTTCACACCCGACCTGGTTCCTGCCGACCTGGTGGGTACGCGCATCTACAACCAGAAGACCGGTGATTTCACGACCTCACTTGGGCCGGTTTTTACCAACCTGCTGCTGGCTGATGAGATCAACCGCGCGCCGGCCAAAGTGCAGAGCGCGTTGTTGGAAGTGATGCAAGAGCGCCAGGTCACGATTGCCGGTGTCACGCACAAAGTGCCTAGTCCGTTCTTGGTGATGGCGACGCAAAACCCGATTGAGACTGAGGGCACCTACCCACTGCCTGAGGCGCAGGTGGATCGCTTCATGATGAAGGTGCTGGTGGACTACCCGACTGACGAGGAAGAATTCGTCATCGTGCAGCGCGTCACCGGCCCGGCCGTGGCTGCTGCTGCGGTCGCCACCACCGAGCAGCTTGCCGCGCTACAGCATGAGTGCCGCCAGGTTTATGTGGACCCGAGCCTGATCCAGTATGCCGTGCGCTTGGTGTCCGCCACCCGCAATCCGGTTAAGCACGACCTGAAAGATCTGGCACCGTTCATCACCTTTGGTGCCAGTCCGCGTGCGACCATCAATTTAGCCGAGGGCGCGCGAGCCCTGGCCATGCTG
Organism: Rhodoferax sp.; assembly: GCA_031416395.1. Taxonomy (GTDB): domain Bacteria; phylum Pseudomonadota; class Gammaproteobacteria; order Burkholderiales; family Burkholderiaceae_C; genus JANYCG01. Next base: position 11,923 of record JANOTO010000537.1, read on the forward strand.
CGAGGCCGAACCTACGCTCTGCCCGAAGACATGACAGACCTGGTGCCTGACGTGCTGCGCCACCGTCTGGTGCTGTCGTATGAAGCCTTGTCTGAGGGGCTGACGGCTGATGCCATCACGGCAAAAATCATGGCGAAAGTACCCGTGCCCGCCAAGCCGCTGGCCCATGAAAAACTGGCTGCTTGAGCACTCTGAAGATTAGCACCTAGCGAGATCTGCGGCATGTTCAACTTTTTCAAACGCAAGCCGCCTGCGAAGCTGCGAGCAGAGGCCGCCAACTCCCCGCAAATACAAGGGGCAGAGCACATTCTCAAGCGGCTTGAGTGGACGGTCATCAAACGGCTGGACGGCTTGCTGCAAGGCGACTACCGCACATTGTTGCGCGGCACGGGGATCGACTTGGCTGACCTGCGCGAGTATCAGCATCACGATGACGTACGCCACATTGACTGGAACGTCACCGCGCGGCTGCAAATCCCCCATGTGCGTGTGTTCACCGAAGACCGCGAGATGACTGCGTGGTTTTTACTGGACCTGAGCCCGTCGATTGATTTTGGCTCCGGCGAGCTGCTCAAAACCAGTATCTCTTCGGGCTTTGTAGCCGTGCTGGCGCGCCTGCTCACCCGCCACGGCAACCGCGTGGGTGCGCTCATGTACGGCGCGGGAGTTGACACCGTGATCCCGCCGGGCAGTGGTCGCAGGCACGTGCTGCAACTGATGCATGCCATGGCGCAACGCCCAAAAGCGGGCGAAAAGGGCGAGACGCGGCTGCACGAGCTGCTGCAAACCGCAGCTGCGATGATGCGCAGGCGCTCCACTGTGTTTGTCGTGTCAGATTTCATCAGCGAGCCGGGCTGGGAAAAGCCGCTGGGCCAACTGGCGCAAAAACATGAAGTGGTTGCGGTGCGGCTGTATGACCCGCTGGAGGCGAATATGCCCGATTTGGGCCTTATCACCATGCGGGATGCCGAGAGCGGTGAGCAACTGCTGGTGGACACGTCCAACGCCAAATTCCGCAAGCGGTTTGCGCAGATATCAGCTCAGCGTGAAGCGGATTTGCGCGCGGCTTTGGCGCGTGCCGGTGTGGACACGCTTGAGCTCTCAACCAGCGATGACTTGGTGCAGTCCATCCTGCGTTTTACGGACATGCGCAAGCGACGCAGCCGTATTGGTGCGGGCGGCCGACTGCCCGCCCACCTGAAAAAGATAGCCTGAACCCGCCATTTCCGGGAGATCCCCATGAACTTTGACACACTGATTCCAAAAACCATGCCGGTGACGTTCATGTGGCCCACGTTGCTGTGGCTGCTGTTGGCACTGCCCTTGCTGGTACTCGTCTACATCTGGCTGATGCGGCGCAAGAAAAAAATGGCGCTGCGCTTTGCCAGCCTGTCCATAGTGCGCGAGGCGATGGGGACGGGCCCGAGCATTCGCCGCCACATTCCACCATTTTTGTTCCTGCTGGCCGTCGCGGCCATGCTGCTGGCGGCATCGCGCCCTTTCGCGGTGGTGGTGTTGCCGTCTCAGCAAGAAACCATCATGCT
>JANOTO010000538.1:0-4574 GCA_031416395.1 Rhodoferax sp.
CGTGCCCTGGCAGGTGGCGCAGGCGGCGTCGACCAGGTCTTCAACCTCCGGCTCGGCAAAGGTCTGCTCGCGGCCTTTGTTGTCGTCGTCTTTCACCGAGTCGTCAAACACCTTGCGCTGCTCTTTGGTGAGCTTGACGCCGGTGCCCACGCAGTCTGGGCACCAACCGTGTTTGCTGTTGTAGCTGAACAGGCGCGGGTCGAGTTCGGCGTAACTCGTGCTGCACACCGGGCAGGCGCGCTTGGTGGAAAAGGCATCGAGCTTGCCGATGGATTCTGTCGATGTTCCGGCGAGCATCGCTGCGCGCAAGCCGTCCAGGTCGCTCAACACATGAACAATGCCTTTGCCGTGAATCAGTGCGGTGGCCAAGGCTTCGCGCAGGCGCTGCTCTTTCTCCGGCAGCACGTCAAAGCTGGCGACGGGCAGCTCGATGGTGTGCTCTTTGAAGCGGTCAATGCGCGGGAAGCCAGTCGTGGGCAAGAAGTTGCCATCCACACGCAGGTGCGTGAAGCCGCGCGGGCGCGCCCAATCGGCCAGCTCGGTGTAGACGCCCTTGCGGTTCATCACCAGCGGGCTGAGCAGACCAATGTGCTGACCTCGGAAGTTCTTGAGCAACTGCGCGGCAATGCTGTCTGGCGTTTGCGGCGCAACGGCTGCGCCATCATGAATGCAATGCTGCGTGCCGAGTTTGACGTAGAGCAGACGCAGGAAGTGCCAGACCTCGGTGGTGGTGCCCACGGTGGACTTGCGACCCCCGCGCGACAGCCGCTGCTCGATGGCGACGGTGGGCGGAATGCCGTAAACCGCGTCCACTTCCGGGCGACCTGCGGGCTGCACGATGCTACGGGCGTAGGCATTGAGCGATTCCAAGTAGCGGCGCTGGCCTTCGTTAAAGAGGATGTCAAACGCCAGCGTCGATTTGCCCGAGCCGCTGACGCCCGTGATCACGTTGAACTTGCCGCGCGGGATGTTGACGCTCAAGGATTTGAGATTGTGCTCTTTGGCGTTGATGATCTGGATGGAGTCGGCAGCTGGGGTAGAAATTGGGGTCTGACCCCAATTCTTTCTTGGCTCCTGGACGACGTGCGACCCCACCCCCAATGTCTGCTCGTACTCGCGCAAGGCTTTGCCGGTGTGCGATGTCAGATGCAGTTTGACATCGTCCGGCGTGCCGACTGCCACCACTTCGCCGCCTGCATCGCCGCCTTCTGGCCCGAGGTCAACCAACCAGTCACTGGCGCGAATCACGTCCAGGTTGTGCTCAATCACGATCAAGGAATTGCCGGCATCGAGCAGCTTGCGCATGGCGCGCATGAGCTTGGCGATGTCATCAAAATGCAGGCCGGTGGTGGGTTCGTCGAACATGAAAAGTGTGCCGCGCGTGGCAACCGACTGGCGGCTGGATGTTGCCGTTTTGGCAGCCTGTGCAAGAAAGCCCGCCAGTTTGAGGCGCTGCGACTCGCCACCCGAGAGCGTGGGCACGGGCTGGCCGAGCTTGACGTACTCCAGCCCCACATCGACGATGGGTTGCAAAGCGCGAATCACGTCGCGGTCACGTTCGAACACCAGCGCAGCTTCGCTCACAGTGAGGTTCAGCACATCGGCCACGTTCAGGCTGACCAGGCTTGCGGTCACCGCGTCGCGTCGCTCGATCATCACCTCCAGAATTTCAGGACGGTAGCGCTTGCCATCGCAGTCGGGGCAACGCAAATAAACGTCGCTCAAAAACTGCATCTCCACGTGTTCAAAGCCCGAGCCGCCGCAGGTGGGGCAGCGCCCGTCGCCGCTGTTGAAACTGAATTTGCTCGCCGTGTAGCTGCGTTGGCGCGCGAGGTACGCATTTGCAAAAATCTCGCGAATGGCATCCCACGCGCCGACGTAGCTGGCCGGGTTGGAGCGGGCGGTTTTCCCGATGGGGGATTGATCGACAAACACGACTTCGCTCAAATGATCCGCACCCAAGAGGCGGCCATGCGCGCCTGGTGTCTCGGTCGCCTTGCCGAAATGACGCATCAACGCCGGGGCCAATACGTCTTGAATCAGCGTTGATTTGCCTGAACCGCTCACGCCCGTCACACACACCAAGCGCTGCAGGGGGAATTCGACCGTCACATCTTTCAAATTGTGTTCGGTGGCACGTTCCAAAATCAGCTTGGGCGTGTTCTCAGCCACCAGCCGCTTGAAGCCCACGCTGACCTGCTTGCGCCCGCTCAGATACTCACCGGTGAGCGTGTCTGCACTGCGCAAATCGTGCGTGCTGCCATCAAACACAATATTGCCGCCGCGCTCGCCGGGGCCGGGGCCCATGTCGATCATGCGGTCAGCGGCCAGCATCACAGCCGGGTCATGCTCTACCACCACCAGCGTGTTGCCCGCATCGCGCAGGCGCTGCATGGCCTCGATGATGCGGTGCATGTCGCGCGGGTGCAGGCCGATGCTAGGTTCGTCCAACACAAACAAGGTGTTGACCAGTGACGTGCCCAAGGCCGTGGTGAGGTTGATGCGCTGCACCTCGCCGCCTGAGAGCGTGCGGCTTTGGCGATCCAGCGTCAAATAGCCAATACCCACGTCGCACAGGTATTTCAGGCGCGTGGTGATTTCTTCGAACAGGAGTTTGAGCGCTTGCGTTTCGCCTTTGCTCTGGTTCACGGTGACGGCGTTCAACCCGGTCTTGTCGCTTTGCATCAGATCAAAAAAACGTCGCAACCGATCCAGCGGCAGCAGCATCAAGTCATGCAGACTCATGCCTGGCAGGGCCTCCAGTTGCGCGCGCGACCACTTAACGCCCACGGGCAAGACGCGCTTGACCGGATCAATCACCCGGTCTGCATCGGTCTTGCTGCCAATGCGCCACAGCAGGCTCTCCGTCTTCAGCCGCGCGCCGCCGCAGGTGCCACACGGCGTGTAGCTGCGGTACTTGGACAGCAGCACACGGATGTGCATCTTGTAGGCTTTCGTTTCCAGGTATTCAAAGAAGCGCTTGATGCCAAACCAATGCTGGCTCCACTTGCCATTCCAATTCGGCGAGCCATTGATCACCCACTGCTGATGCTCAGGCGTGAGCTTGTACCAAGGCGTGTCGCGCGGGATGCCCGCCGCCTCGGCGTGGCGCATCAAATCATCCTGTGCTTCTTTCCAGGCGGGGGTTTGCATCACCTTGATGGCTCCGGCACGCAGGGTAAGTTTGTCGTTCGGGATCACTAAGCCATAGTCCACGCCGATGACCCGGCCAAAGCCTTTACAGATTTCGCAGGCACCCACGGCTGAGTTGAACGAGAACATCGACGCGATCGGGTCGGTGTAGCGGATGTCGCTGTCGGCACAGTGCAGGCCCGTGGAAAACCTCAAAATCTCGGGGCTGGCCTCTGAATCAGTCCCGATCACATAAACCGACATCCGCCCCGCACCGTGTTTCAGCGCGACCTCTATCGCCTCGACCACCCTGGCGCGCTCGACCGAGGCCAGCTTGAAGCGGTCTGCCACCACATCTAACACCTTGCGCGGCCCGGTGACGGAGGCCACCTCGCGTTCCGCTTGCACCTTGGTAAATCCACTCACGGACAGCCATTGCTCGACTTCTTCAGGTGTGGCGCTCGCTGGCAACTCGACCGGGAAGGTCAACGCCAGACGGGCTTCTGGATTGGCGGCAGTTCGCGACCGCAAGTCCGCGTAAACGCTCTCAGGCGTGTCATGCGTGACGCGTTGGGCCGTTTCTTTGTCAAACAGTTGCCCGGCGCGGGCGAACAGGAGCTTCAAATGATCGTTCAACTCCGTCATCGTGCCAACGGTAGAGCGGCTTGAGCGCACCGGATTGGTCTGGTCAATGGCGATGGCGGGCGGCACGCCGTCTACCCGGTCTACCGCAGGCTTGTCCATGCGGTCCAGAAACTGGCGGGCGTAAGCGGAGAAGGTTTCGACGTAGCGCCGTTGCCCTTCGGCGAAGAGCGTGTCAAACACCAAACTGGATTTGCCCGAGCCACTGGGGCCAGTGACGACAGTCAACTCGCCAGTGCGAATGTCCAGGTCAAGGTTTTTAAGATTGTGCTGGCGCGCGCCGCGAATGCGGATGGTTCCCTGGGGCATGGCTTGGTGTCTTTCTACAACAGCCAAACATTCTAGAAGCCCGTCCTTCTTTGGAGCGTGATACAGAATATTGGCCCCGGGATCGGCCGAGAATAACTCCACATCAGTTTGAATCGCACCTCATGCATGCAATTTTCCAGTAAGGACAATCCGGCATGTTCCAGCAAATCCAATATGATCCCGTCAAATCTGGAGCATTCCTCAAGACAAACACGCATTACCTAGAAGGTTTGCAAAAAGATTAACTACTCAAAAACGTGATTCCACAAGCCAACACCCTGATGAATGCCGACTGCGGCTTCCGCACCCCAGCGGAGCGCCGAATCGCCGCGTCGGACAGCGTGCGGGACCCATCGGTCGAATAGCGGACCCTGTGCAGACCTCTCGATGGCAACGATTGACAGGACGGCAGTTTCTGCCCACTCAGCAAGGGGAACTCTCATGAAGCTGGCGCTGTTGTCGGACATCCATGCCAATCTGCAGGCCTTGCA
>JANOTO010000539.1:0-3805 GCA_031416395.1 Rhodoferax sp.
GGTCGTACCGTGTTGTGCCAACGCACGGCTTAACAAATCAGGCTCACTGCCATGTGACCACTCGACGTGGGCGGTGGCCGCATCAGACACCAGTGCGGTGAGACTGGCGCCAAGGGTTGCTGAGACGCCTGCTTCCTTGTAGGCCAAAAACTGCGCGCTGACGCTTTGTGAGAACTGGGTGCCGAACGCAATCACGGCACGATCTCGGTTATTGGTGGACCCTAGATCCAGACTCCAGCCGTCGGCACTGGGCTGGTCGGCCAGTTTGGGAGAGTAGGCAATGGAAAGTGACCCGTCTGCCCACAGGCGCTGCGCTCTGAGCATGACGCTGCCGAGCCGGTTTTCGCGCAGGGCAAACGGGTTGGCTGATGTCAACGCGCGAACACTGCCATCCCGGAAAAAATCTGTCGGGTTGTAGCCGTAGCCGGGGCCATAGCGCAGGTTGATCCGCCCAAACTCAACGACGGTACTGCCTCCCTCAGGTTGCCAGGTCACGTAGGCTTCTCGCAGACTGTTGATGGCTGCATCGGTGCCTGCATCTTTGGGGTCGAAGTAGTCCAATCGATTCGAAATCGTGGCGCGCAGACCAGGCGCAAGACGAGCGGCGTGGGAGAAGTCGAGTGAAACGCGACCAAGATCGCGATTCCCCGACACGTACCGCTGGCTGGCCGTCCCTCCTGCACCTTCGACGAAAAATTGGGTGTCGCTCGCTGCTTTCGGAGTGATGACCGGGGCGCTTTCAAGGGACAGCGCGTCGAGCTCGGATGTTTGCGCAAATGCCGCAGGTAGTTGAACCAGCGCAGCAATAACCAGGCCGATTGGGGAGATTTGATTGAGCAGACGCATGGGTTACTCCGGTTGGAAGCGCGGCAAATAGTCTCGCTGAAGCCAGGTGTCGGGAATCACGCGAGTCACGTAGTCTGAGAAACGCATCAGCGTGACGGACTGCGGGTTCAGCCCGTCAATGATGACGGATTCAGTCGGTCGGTCGGCACCAAGCTGGGGTTGGAAGCGACGGTAAAAAACCGTCTTCAATAAGCGTGATGACTCTGCGAAGAACCGCCCCTTGATCGGCCGACTGTTGTCGGCATCAACCCACAGCTCAATCGTCGCATACGTCACTTCGGGCGAGCGAGCTGTAAGCCCGAGCTTGTGGGCCTTTCGGGTTTTGCGTTCACCGTCTTGGACATCTTCTGTCGCCAAAATCACCGCTTTGTAGTCTTTGGCCAAATTGACGGTTGCCACATCACCATTGGAGGCTTGCCCCAGTAGTCGCTGCTGCGGCGATAGACGCACGCTGGCCTTGGAGGTTGGATCATAAAACCACATGTCGTTGCCGTTTTTGAGGATCAGCTTGCCAGCATCGCGCGCAGGCATCGAAAACCGCATCAAACTCGCAAACTGGCCGCCCTGCTGCTCGGTGCGGGAATAACTGGTCAGCGTGCTGGTGTCGATTTGCTGCCCCGCTTGGAACTCGGTCAAAGTCACCGTCACACTGAACGCTCTGCCGGGGTTGCGAATGGCATCACTGGCAACCAGAATCTCGTCGGCGCTAAGCGCGGCCCAAGTGAATCCAGGCAGCGTCATCAAGCACACCAAAAAAAATCTGAAAGGCCTCAACATATTGGATCTCCTGACTACTTCGTTATCGGTTGAGGCTGTCAACTTTACACGTGCCGAAGCGCCTCGACCACATCAAGTTTCGCAGCCCGGTATGCCGGCCACCAAGCAGACACTATTGCAATGCCGATCAGCCCGATAGTGGTGTTGACGATCATGCTTGTTTCTCCCCATACTGTCAGGATCAATGGAAGCGGATCCACACTGCCCGGTGGCAACCAGGTCAGCCCCATTTGATTGATGACCGCTGCCAACAGCAGCGCCAGCACTACACCAAACAAGGCACCACACAGACCAAGCAGCGCGCCTTCCGTGACGAACAGTTGACGGATGCCTGCGCGGCGTAACCCAATCGCCCTCAACGTGCCGATTTCAACGGTGCGCTCCACAACAGCGGTATTCATCGTGTTACTAACGGTGAAAAGCACGATGGCACCAATCAGCACAAAGATGAAGCCGAAGATGGTGTCGAACAACTGGATGCTTTGAACGTAAAAAGGATTCAAGGTACGGAAGTCCAACACCGTCAAAGGCTGACTGCTTGAAAATTGCGCCAAGATGGGTGTTAGGCGGGCCAACGCAGCAGGAATCTGAGCCGTATGACGCAACTGAATGGTGATGGAGCTGACTTTTTGCGGTGAATTGCCGTAGATGAGTTTTTGAACTTGAGCCAAATGCATCATGACGTAAATTTCATCAAATTCCTTGAACCCCTGCTCCTCCGCTTTGATGACTTCCAGCGACGCCACGTTGGGCGTGCCTTTAGCGCTGCCCGCCAGCACTTCGATTCGGCGTGGATTAACCACGGCCGCTTTGGAACCAGCCGGTGTCTCCAACAAGCTCAGTTGAGCAATGTCGTCGGGTATCGCCTTGCCATCCGCCTTGGTTTCAACTTGAGGTTTCGCGCACCGCGCAATCTTCAGTGCTTCGCACAGTTGAAGCACCCGGGCGACACCGGTGCCGACGATGGCGGTGTCGGGTGCGGCACCCTCTAGAGGAAACGGTGGCGGGGTGTTGCCCATTTTGAATTCATCCCACCGGCGCATCCGGCTGATGTCCTCGGCGATGAAACCATTGCCGACAATCGTGCGGGATACACCGGCCGCGTAATTGCCGGCAATTCCGCCAAACTGTGAAGTGGGTGTCGCCACCAGCACCATCTTGCGCAGCGCCTCATCAGCCTGGATCGCAGCAAGAATCTTTGGGTAATCGGCAATGCCATAGGCGCTGGGATTGCCGCTGCCGTAATCATAAAAATCACGGTGTTGAATTTGCATGTGGCCACCGCTCTGCACGTAGGCAGTCAGCATGGTGTAGTTGATGTTGGCGCTATAGCCACCAAACAAAAGTATCGACGCACAACCAATCGCCATCGCCAGCAACGTCGCCAACGAGCGTCGCCGGTTGCGCAGTAAGTTGCGCACCGCCAGGTTCAGCGTCATCATCGCGTGGCCCCCTGCCCTTTGCGCCGAACGCCCTGAATGAGCCCGTCTTTGAGGAAAATCGTGTCGTCCGCCGCTTTGATGACCTCCGGGTCATGGGACGAAAAGATGAATGAGATGTCGTAACGATCCACCATTTTTCGCATCAACGCCAAAATAGCGGTGCCGGTCTGACTGTCCAGGTTGGCGGTTGGCTCGTCAGCAATCACCAGTTTGGGTTTGCGGGCCAAAGCGCGGGCAATGGCAACCCGCTGGCGTTGGCCGCCTGATAGCTGACCCGGCAGATTTTTGGCTTTATCGCCCAAACCGACCGCCTCCAGCAATTTGGGCACCCGGTCGCCACGCGTTTTTGCGGATGCACCGGCCAGCAGCAATGGATATTCAATATTTTCATACGCACTCAACACTGGCAGAAGGTTGAAATTCTGAAAGATAAAGCCAATGTTTTTCGCTCGAAAGTCAGACAGCGCATCGTCGTTGAGTTCGGCCACCTTGCACTCGGAGACGATGATTTCGCCCTTGTCAGGCCGGTCGATGCAGCCGATCATATTGAGGATCGTCGTTTTGCCACTGCCAGAGGGGCCCAGCAGAACCGTAAAACAGGCCTGGCGAACCAAAATGTCAACGCCCTTGATCACCGGCACATCAATCTGGTCAAGGTGGTAAGTTTTCTCGACCTTGGTGAGCACGGCAACGGCGCGGTGTGCAACCGATTTTTCCGCCGTTCTTTCTGACCGTTGCTC
>JANOTO010000540.1:0-5784 GCA_031416395.1 Rhodoferax sp.
GGACGCGCCTCGCAGTAGGCTGAAAAGTTACGGATATCGGCAAACATGACCGAAACCAGATTGGTGCTGGCCTTGATCGCGCTGGAGGGGCTCTGCAGGGCCAGCGACGCAGCAACCGGTGCCGGCAGATAGCTCGACAAGTGCGTGTAGAGACGATCTCTGTCGAGCCGACTTTTTGCGTGCTCCAGAATGCCCAAAAGTGAACCCGCCATGATGACAAACAGGGCCGGGTCAACCCAACCGAGCCACAAGGCCGCACGGCTTAGAAGCAGCGAATGTACCGCCCAAAGGAGGGCGCCCCAAAGACCTGCAACCAGGGGCAAAAGGTAGATTGGAAAGTACCGCGCTGCGGTGTTCACACGCTCAGGACGGCGCGCCAGCAGCAGCAGCAGCATCGCGCCCGAAGCTGCTGCCAAAACTTGCACAAGCCATTCGCCGCGCGGGGTGTAGGGAGTGCGGCCATCAATCAGTGCGGTGATCACCTGGGCATGAACCTGCAGACCCGAGCCCACTCCTCCAAATGGCGTGGCAATCGAGTCATTGAGACCAAACGCGCTGCTGCCCACAAGCACCCAGGCGTTGTCGAGGAGGCGGCTTGGCACCCGCCGGGCCAGAACATCTGCTGCAGAGACGCTGATGAAACTTGCCGGGTGGGAGCGCCAAGACACTCGCACGTCACCGCGTTTGTCGAGTGGGATGAAACCCTGCGCAATGCTGGGTGCGACCAGCTTCCACGGCGGCTCGAACAGGCCATTTCCGCGCTCCAGCGTGATGTTGCGGTCATCCGTGCCGCGCATGAGTGCCGCGATGCCCAGTGCGGGGTACGACTTTCCTTTGAAGCATATAACTGAGGGCAAATGGCGTACAAAACCGTCGCCCGAGATGCGCGGTGTGACATGGCCGGCATCTGTTCGACCATCGGTCGCGCCCAATGCAGAGAAGTTGCCAAGATAACCGGCCGCTGCCCCAAACGGCGCCGGGCAGGCCGCCCAATCGAGCGCGCCCCAGAGCTGACCGACGACAAGGGCACCGCCCTGCTCTAACGTGAACACTTGGGCCAATACCGGGCGCTCTTTTTGCACGGACCGCGCCAGCACATCACTGTCTGGGCGAGGATCGGTAAAAACGATGTCAAATATTTGTTGCTTGACGCCTAAAGCCGCCAGCGTGTCAACTAATTTTGCCTGGGTGGCGTGAGGCCAGGGCCATGGGCCGATTTCCCGCAGGCTTTGCTCGTTGATGTCAACAACGATCAGTCGCCGCTCCTCTTTCGTGTCAGCACCCAAACGCCAGACAAGATCGCCTGACCGCTCTTGAAAACGGTCAAGTGTGTCGCCGGAAAAAAAATGGAGTGACAGCCACGCCAAACCGGCCAAGACCAGGCTTGTCGCAAAAACAGCGTACCGGCTGAGCCGCCGCGACCAACTCAGTGCCAATCAACGCCCCCACTGCGTGATGCCGGTCAACTCACCTGCTGCGATGGGTTTGGCGAAGAAGTAGCCCGCCTCTCTGCCGTCCAGACTGAGGGCACCGGCGGTAAAGGCATTGCCGCCTTGTGTCTGAAGGAAGCCATTGGGCTTGATGATGCCATTCGACACCACACTTTCGGTGCCGATGCGGGCATTGGTCACATTGAGCTGCGTGGCATAGGTGGCGCGCACAAAATCAACATTCAGAGTGCCGCTGCCGACTTGCGCAGCCTCTATCGTCTCGATGCCGCGATCAAGCCGGGTTAGTTGTGCCGAAGCACCTGCAAGGCGAAAATTGGCGGTGGTGTCGCTGCTCGCAAGAATGGCGGGGCCGATGCCGGGGGTTTCACGAAACAGGCTGAATGCAACATTACCCACCGTGCTCTGCCGGCCATTTTGCATCGCCACTGCGAAGCTGCGGCTGATGGTGTCACCATCCGAGGCGACCGCAGCGAGTCTGGCCCACACCAGCTGCTTGACCTCCAGCGGCAGCTCAGGCTTTACATCGACGGTGAGTAAATTTGCCGACGCGGACTGTCCGATGGCCACCACATCCACCGCGCGCGATTCATTCGCCAGGGTCTTTTCATTCGCAACTTCAGGCCGATTACCGTCGGCTTTGAGTCCTGGTTCAGACTTTGCAACCAGGTCATTCGCCAAAGGGCGAGCCCGCTGAGCGAGCAGATCAACCGAAGGCACCAGTTGCGGAATAACCTGAAGGCGACCTAGCGCCAGCATTTGGCCTTTCATGTCTTCGGTCAACAGTTTTTCGCTGCCGTTTTGACAGGGGCCAAAGCTCGTTTGGCAACCGCTTGCCAGCGGAGTCAAGATGATGGCACCTGTATAGACAGACGCCAACGTGTTGTTGATGTCTGTTTTAACGACAAAGTCTGTACCTTTGATACCAATTGCGGCCACGGGGGTGTTGAGCCGGAAGCGATCTCGCGCGGCCTCACCCCAAGAACCGGTGATGGAGCGGACTACCCCTTCGTCCAAGCGAAATTTGATAGCGGTCAACGCAGGTTGGTCAACTGATCGAGTGTAGTTTTCTACCTGCAATCGGCTAAGTGGGCGCACACTGAGCCGACCCCCATCGACAAAACGGATATGGACATGACCGCCTTCTGCGGTTTCAATTTTGTCGCCCACCCGAATGGGTGCACCGCGCTCAAGGATGCGGGCGGTTCCGTCTGCGGACGTGGCCCGCACCGTACCGATGGTCATCGACGCTTCACCCACCGTATCGGCGCTGGCAACAGGGTTCGCGGCGAGCACAGTCGCCGCCAAACCGCAAAGCGACAACGCGAAAATCAGGCTTGGTAGGCTGGATAAAGGAGATCGGCTTGTAGTCATAGGTGCCTCGTTGATCATCATGGGTGCGCGATTGTCAGACAGTCTTCGCCAATATTTCTTCGTTTCTTCTCTGCACAATCTAGCACGATCCGACTCCGTTGTCTGTGTCAGGCGTCACAAGTTAAACGAGTCTGTCAAGCGCTAAACTTGCGTCCAATGCCGGTTTCGCTTCAATTACTATCTCAGTTTTCGCTGCTACAGCCACTGCCGAGGGAGGTTTTAGAGCATCTATCTACGAAAATGACGCTGCGCTCATTTGCTCGCCGAGCGATGGTGCTTGCCAAAGACGGCGCCGCCCAGGAGTTGGGGTTTTTAGTCGACGGTCGCTTGCAAGGTGTCGATTTTACGGTGGATGGGCGCAGCGTAGGCTTGTATTTTGTCGAGCCGGGTGATTACTTTGGAGAACTTTCGGTGGTTGACGGAAAGCCGGGTTCCGAGTTCATCGTCGCGGCGGCCCCTTCCACGGTGGCGTTTTTGGAACCCAAAACAGCGCACGCCTTAATTTCAATGAATCCAGAATTGGCCCGTGCCGTGATGGGACGACTTGCCGGACGGGTACGCGCTGTGATGGCGCAGCGCATGCTTCTAAGTCTTGCCAACCCATTTCAACGTCTTTGCGTGCAATTGCTGCAGTTGTCTCAAAGTACAGTGGCCGGGCCGATCACGGTAGACCCGGTTCCGACACACCAGGAGCTGGCCATCATGATCAATGCCAGCCGAGAGACTGTTACGCGCGCTTTTCAATTGCTGTTCACCCACAAGATTTTGGTGCGCGATGGCAACACGCTGACACTTGTAAGTATAGAAAGCCTGAAAAACATCGCGGAAGGGCGTGCGGACGCCCCCAAGGCTTAAAATGCAAAGCTTTGCGTAAAGAAAACAGACATCTTGCACACGCTGCTTTCTTATTTATTTCCCTGGCGCTACGCTGGCTTGATTCGACAGTTCGTAAAGCGGGAGTTTGACGCCCGCTACCGGCAGTCGCTACTGGGTATCACATGGGCATTTCTGACACCCTTGCTGATGCTGGGGGTCTACACATTTGTGTTTCGGTTTGTTTTCAAGCTGCGCTGGGGCGGCACCGGGGATGAGAGCGACTTGGCGTTTGCGCTGCGCCTTTACGCCGGGCTGGCAGTGTTCAATTTCTTCGCCGAATGCGTTGTCCGAGCCCCGCGCTTGATCTTGGAACAGCCCCAGCTCGTCAAGAAAGTGATATTCCCGCTGGAAATCCTGTCGTGGGTGAGCGCCCTGGCGGGGTTGACCCACCTCGCAGTGGCGCTGCTCCTGATGCTCGCGCTTGGCGCCTGGGAGCAAGGCGGCCTGCCAATAACGTTGGTTGCACTGCCCCTGGTGTGGTTGCCTTTGCTGCCGTTGTGCGTGGGCTTGGGCTGGTTGCTTGCAGCCATTGGGACTTATGTGCGGGACATTGGCCAGGTGGTGGGCATGCTGGTGAGCTTGCTGATGTTTTTAAGCCCCATATTTTTCCCCGCAGAAGCGATCCCGCCTGCTGTACGACCCTGGTTGTTTTTGAACCCCCTGGCCTTGACAATCACGCAGACGCGGCAGGTCCTGTTGGATGGACAGTGGCCAGATTGGTCTGCTTACACGATTCATTTAGTGGCGTGCTGTGCAATTGCCATGTTGGGCGCCTACTTTTTTAGGGCCGCTCGCAAGGGGTTTTCAGATGTCGTCTGAATGGGCGATTGAAGCGCACGGCTTGGGAAAGTGCTACAGCCTGTACGAGCGACCCGGTGATCGGCTCAAGCAGTTGCTTTGGGGCCGCTGGCGCGGCCAACGCAAGCCTTACTTCCGCGAGTTTTGGGCGCTCAAAAATGTTGACTTCTCCATCAAACCAGGAGAAGTGGTTGGCATTGTGGGGCGCAACGGGGCCGGCAAGTCCACTTTGTTGCAAATGGTGTGCGGAACTCTGCAGCCCAGCACCGGGGAGTTGACGGCCAAGGGCCGGGTGGCGGCTCTGCTGGAATTGGGCGCAGGATTCAACCCCGACTTTACCGGCCTGGAAAATATCTACATGAACGCCGCTATTTTGGGGCTGAGCCAAGCGCAGGTTGATGCGCGGCTCGAAGGCATTTTGGCATTTGCAGATATTGGTGACTTCATCCGCCAGCCCGTCAAAACCTATTCGAGTGGGATGTACATGCGCTTGGCTTTTGCAGTGGCCACCAGCGTGGAGCCCGACATTTTGGTGATTGATGAAGCGTTGTCGGTGGGGGACGGCGCCTTTGCACGCAAGTCTTTTGACCGAATCATGAGCCTGAAGGACGCTGGCAAGACGATTCTATTTTGCTCACATTCCATGTACCAAGTGGAGGCGCTGTGCTCCCGCGCGATGTGGATCGAGGCTGGCGCGCTGCGCATGATCGGCGCGGCATCCGATGTCACCAGCGCCTACCAGACCAGTCTGAACGCCAGTGTGGCAGTTGCGCCAGCGTTGTATGCGCAGGCTCCCGAACGCTCCGCCGTTGTTGTGCCTGTCGCCAGCGCTGCACCTGGCACAGGACGAATTGACCGGATATTCGCCACGGCCAATGGGATATCGGGGCGTGAACTGGACGTTATCAGCGGCGAAACGGATTTGACGATCACGATTGAGTTTTCCATCGATCCGGCATTGCCCTCGCCCAGCGTGGCATTCGGTTTTTCCGATGCAAACACCCTGACAGTCGCCAGCGCGCTATCCGCAAATGATGGTATCTGTTTGAAAGCCGATGCTGACGGCCACGGACGGGCGGTGGTGGTGTTCCCGAAGCTGCCACTGCTCAAAGGGCGCTACACCGTGACTGGGTTTTTGCTTTGCGAGAACGGCCTGCATCCTTACGAACAGAGGGAACGCTGCGTGGCGTTGAATGTGACGCAAAAGGGCCTGGAGCAGGGGCTGGTAACGCTGCCTCATGAATGGCAGACCTGAACGTGAGCAGCGTGGACGCGTCAACGCACAGCG
>JANOTO010000541.1:0-1994 GCA_031416395.1 Rhodoferax sp.
AAGTTTGCGGTAGACCTGACCGAAAAAGCCAAAAAAGGCGAGATGGATCCGATCACAGGGCGCGACGAAGAAATCCGCCAGATTGTGGACATTTTGATGCGCCGACGTCAAAACAACCCCCTGCTCACGGGGGAAGCCGGCGTAGGAAAAACGGCGGTAGTCGAAGGCTTTGCACAGCGTCTGGCCAAGGGCGACGTGCCACCGCAGCTTAAAGATGTCAAGCTACTCACGCTGGATATTGGGCTGCTACAGGCTGGCGCCAGCATGAAGGGCGAGTTTGAGCAGCGCTTGCGCCAAGTGATTGACGAGGTGCAAAGTTCACCCACGCCCATCATCTTGTTCATTGACGAAATTCATACGTTAGTGGGTGCCGGCGGCGCAGCGGGCACGGGCGATGCCGCCAATCTGCTCAAGCCCGCCCTCGCACGCGGCAACTTGCGGACCATCGGGGCCACCACCTGGGCGGAGTACAAAAAATATATTGAAAAAGACCCGGCCCTCACGCGCCGCTTTCAGGTGGTACAGATCCCCGAGCCGGATGAAACCAAGGCTATCCTCATGCTGCGCGGTGTGGCCAGCGTGCTTGAAAAACACCACCGCGTGCAGCTGCTAGACGAAGCCATAGAGGCCGCGGTCAAGCTGTCTCACCGCTACATCCCAGCCCGCCAGTTGCCCGACAAAGCTGTCAGCCTGCTCGACACCGCCTGCGCCCGCGTCGCCGTGTCGCAACATGCCACCCCGCCCGAAGTGGAAGACTGCCAGCGCCGCATCGAGGCACTCACCACTGAAAACGAGATCATTGGCCGCGAGGAATCCATTGGCATCGATGTCGTAAAGCGCGCTGGTGCTGTGAAGACGCTGTTGGCCAGCGCCAACGAAGAGCTGGTCAAACTCAATGCTCGTTGGCAAGAAGAAAAGGTCATGGTTGACCGACTACTCGAAATCCGCGCCCAGTTGCGCAAAGGCAGTCAGCCTGTTGATACTACAAATAACATAGCTGAAAACACAAAAAACACGAGAGCTAGAAGTGAAAGTGATGACCCAACTTCGCCTGCGACCAATGCGGAAAGCCCTGGTGATGCCAATGTCGCCCAAAGAGCCACCTTGCTTACCGAGCTGCACGCGCTGCAAGACAAGATAGCCACTCTGCAAGGCGAATCGCCGCTTATCCTCGCCTCGGTCGATGCACAGGCTGTGGCCTCGGTGGTGGCAGACTGGACTGGCATACCCGTTGGCCGCATGGTCAAAAACGAAGTTCAGGCAGTGCTGGAGTTGGCAGACACCTTGAACAGACGGGTTATCGGGCAAAAACACGGTCTGGAGATGATTGCACGGCGCATCCAAACATCCCGCGCGCGGCTGGACAACCCACAAAAACCCATCGGCGTGTTCATGCTGTGCGGTACCTCGGGCGTGGGTAAAACCGAAACCGCTTTGGCACTGGCCGAGGCGCTGTACGGTGGCGAGCAAAACATCATCACCATCAACATGAGTGAGTTTCAAGAGGCGCACACCGTCTCCACCCTCAAAGGTGCTCCGCCCGGCTACGTGGGGTATGGTGAAGGTGGCATTTTGACCGAGGCCGTGCGTCGGCGCCCCTACAGCGTGGTGCTGCTGGACGAGGTGGAAAAAGCCCACCCCGACGTGCATGAAATCTTCTTCCAAGTGTTTGACAAAGGCTGGATGGAAGACGGCGAAGGCCGCATGATCGACTTTAAAAACACGATCATTCTGCTCACCACTAACGCTGGCAGCGAGTTGGTGATGAGCATGTGCCGCGACCACGATTTGCTGCCCGACCCACACAGTCTGGCCGAGGCCCTCAAAGCCCCGCTGATGAAGGTGTTTCCCCCCGCGCTGCTGGGCCGCATCGTCTCCATCCCCTATTACCCGCTGTCTCCCGAGATGATGGGCAAGATCGTGCGCCTCCAGCTAGGGCGCATCAAAAAACGTGTCGAAGCCAACCATGGCGTGCCGTTCGAGTTCACCGATGG
>JANOTO010000542.1:0-4083 GCA_031416395.1 Rhodoferax sp.
GCCAAACGCGAGCTTGAAAGCGACACCGGCTTGCAGCCACTGAGGCCCGACGGCGTGCGCGCCGAGGACATTGCCGCGCTGCTGGGCCGCGACGCGGTGGGCGTGGCCGACCTGCTGGCCCTCGCAGAGCCTGCCAAATCGTTGGATGCGGGTCTGGACTCCGAAGGAAACGGGCAGTCGCTGGGCGACTCGTTGACGGATCATTTGAACGCAGACCCCAGCAATATGACCCAGGTGCATGAAGTAGAGCGGCTGGTGGACGACTGGATGATGACGCTCTCGCCGCGCGAAAAAGAAGTTCTGCAAGGCCGCTACGGCCTGCACGATAGCGAGCCGCAAACCCTGGACACACTGAGCGAGCAGCTTCACCTGACGCGCGAGCGGGTGCGGCAGATTCAAAATGAAGCGCTGCAAAAGTTGAAGCTCTATTTGAGCAAACGTGGTATTTCGAGCCAGGCCATTCTGTAGCCCGTTGCATCTCTCTCGCCCGAATGCGCACCTGAGACAATCAGGGCATGTCTTCTGAAAAAAAATCTGCTGCTGGGGCTTCGTTCGCCCGCCCCACTGACTACCCGCCACCTGAGCGGCTCACCATCGAATCCCTCGACATCGAAGCCCAGGGCATCGCCCACAAGCTTGATGGCAAAGTCGTCTTCATCGAAGGCGCGTTAACGACCGAGATCGTCAGCGCCAACGTGCATCGTAAGAAGAACAGCTTCGAGCAGGGCACGGTAACCCAGATTCACCGCGAATCGTCACAACGCGTCACGCCTGGCTGCCCACACTTTGGCCTGCACACGGGCGCGTGTGGCGGCTGCAAGATGCAGCACTTGCATGTAGGTGCGCAGGTGGCGGTGAAGCAGCGCGTGCTGGAAGACAACCTTTGGCATTTGGGCAAAGTCAAGGCCGACAACATCCTTCGCCCGATCGAAGGGCCGGCCTGGGGTTACCGCTACCGCGCACGGCTTTCGGTGCGCCACGTGCTCAAGAAGGGCACGGTCTTGATCGGCTTTCACGAGCGCAAAAGCCGTTACGTGGCTGACATGCAAACCTGCCCCGTGCTGCCGCCGCACGTGAGTGCGATGTTGATGCCGTTGCGCGCGTTGATCGCCTCGATGGATGCCATTGACACCTTGCCGCAGATCGAGCTGGCCTGTGGCGACAGCATCACCGCCCTGGTGCTGCGACATCTGGAGCCCTTGAGCAAAGGCGACTTGGCGCGCCTGCGCGAGTTTGCGCAACAACACGCTGGCGTGCAATGGTGGCTGCAAGCGAAGGGGCCTGAGACGGTCAAGCTGCTGGATGAAGATGGCCCGGCGCTCAACTATGCCTTGCCTGATTTCGGCATCACCATGCCCTTCAAGCCGACCGATTTCACCCAGGTCAACCCCCACATCAACCGCGTGCTGGTCTCGCGCGCACTGCGCCTGCTGGATGTGCAAAAGCACGAGCGCGTGATCGACTGGTTCTGCGGCCTGGGTAACTTCACCTTGCCGCTGGCCACCCAGGCGCGCGAGGTGCTGGGCGTGGAGGGCGCTGAGTCGCTGATTGCCCGCTCGCGCGAGAATTATGAACTCAACAAGCTCCTAGCTCTCGCAAATCATCCACTGGCAGTTACGAAGTTCGTAGCGAGAAACCTTTTCGAAATCACGCCAGACATGCTGCTGAAAGACGGCACCGCCGACAAGTGGCTGGTGGATCCCCCGCGCGAAGGCGCGTTCGCCTTGGTCAAAGCGCTGGCCGAATTGCACCAAACCCCGCCCGCTGATTGGCTGCCCCCGAAGCGAATCGTCTACGTCAGCTGCAACCCCGCGACACTTGCACGCGATTCGGATGTGCTGGTGCACCAGGCGGGTTACCGATGCGCGAATGCAGGGGTTGTGAACATGTTTCCGCACACTGCGCACGTGGAGAGCATCGCGGTGTTTGAGCTGGAATCCTGAATGGATTTGTGATGTTCTGCGACGCGCTGCGGGCCAATTTATGATGACAGGAAATTGTCCCATCTCAGTAGCGGCAACTCGGTTATCAACACAATGGGCTGCCCGTCGCAGCCCATTTTGTCGAAGAGGAAGGCGTTAGATGGCTGTTCGTTCACGCCGACGGCGGGTCAGCAGCAGAGCAGCAAGGCCCACGCCAAACAAGGGGAGGCTGTCAGGCTCCGGTACGAGGCTGTCAGGCGGTACAAAACCAATTTCAGCGATGTAGGTGTGCCAGATTGCACGTGGGTCCGTAGTAAACCCTGGAATGATTGCCCACTCAGACGCGTATTCACCGATGGCGAAGAACTTGCTGTGGTCCGACGGGTCGATGGTCACTGCGCTGTAGTCGCCCCATCGCTCCCGGCAGCCGCCCGGATTGCCTCTGGGGCCACAATGATAGTCGCTGATATCACTAACCCGAAGCAACATCTCGTCGCCAAATGCCGTCAATCCGCCAAACGTATCAAGCGTGAAGGAGCGAGCCAAGAAGCTGATGTTGCCGTCAGCCTTGCCGTCGCCGTTGCTGTCACCCGTCTGAAAACCGGAGCGGTTATAGCCAATAACGGCTTGACCGAATTCATTGACGGCAATAGACCCTTCGTAGTAGTCGAAATTTCCTTGATCGATCATGCCGCTGGAAACCAACACGCCGGTATTGGCATCCACAACAGTCCAACGGATATCGGAGTAGCTGACGCCATTGACGATGGGGGATTTGATAGTCGCAACGGAGTACAGCTTGTCGCCCACCTGAACCGAATTGGCACTGATCCTTGGGCTCAAGGTATCCACAGTTCTAGTGCCATCGGGTTGGCGCGCCGGGTTTGCAGCAGCAGCATATTGGGACCCTGCAATGACCGTTGAAGCTGTCTGCGTGGCACCCGGGCCGTCAACGCCGTTGATCTTGTAGAAAACTTGGGCGTTCAGATCTCGGCTGTCAGAGATCACTGAGGCTGAATTGCTAGCATTGCCGTCCCACTTGACCGCCGCCTGGATTGCAAAGCCCCTGTCACTCCCGGACAGAGGCGTGTTGAAGGTCGTCATGTTGGCTGTGCTTGGCGCACCGCCAAACAGACTCGTCTTGGGTATCGAGAACAGACTGGTCCCCGTAAAACCTGGCGTGAAATTATTGGTTGCGATGTAGACACCTTTGCTGTCCATGCCCAAAGTTGGATAGTCCGCCGTGCTCGCAGTTGAAGGCAAAGCGGTCACCGCCGTTGATTTCCATGGCCCCAACGCGTTGGAGGTTTCTGAAACACCGATGTTGATGACGTTGCCCGTAACCCCAAAGCCAATCGCGATCCAGCGATTGGTGTAGTGGTCAAAAAGAACTCGCTGGTCACCCCTTGCGCCGCCTGGTTGCCCGGCTGCTGCCCAGAAAGTTTGCATGTTGACGCGCGACTCCACTGCGCCCGTCGCCTTGTTGTAGATGGTGATACTGCCGTTGGTGGTCTCCATGAACTGAGTGGTGCCCACTGCGCCCATGGTATCCGGCGGACGGAAACATTCACCCAATGCACAGTTGTTTAACTGCGATGTCCCTTCAAAACCTCGCACAGTAACGGTTCCCGCGACCACAGGAACCGCGACATACAACGTAAGCGGTACGGCTACCATTAACGTCCGCAAGAGAGTTTTAAATTTCATGTACTTTTCTCCAAGAAAATGTTTTTGTTGTCAAACAAAGTTACAACAGTTACAAGGAAAGCAAGTTACAGGCCACTTAATGAAATCAATGAGTTAGGAAACAAAGCAGATATATTTCCGATTTTTTGTAAGTTTTATCGACATCGCGTTTTCCCGCAGATGGAAAACAATGCGTCTCGACGTGCTTTCACACACCGCGCACGTGGAAAGCATGGCGATGTTTGGATGGGAGGGCTGACGCGTTTGAAAAGGCAATTCAAATTTGCTTCGTTATATATAGCAAACTTTCAACATAATACGAGAGCTACGTGCCAAATAAATTCTCAAATCGTCGAAATAGGTGATTTGGAGCCCTCAATATACCTATTTTGGGTATATTAGGCATCGATCAGCAGCATGGCGTTGACTTGCGCGTCAGCAAGTAAACCAGCGGCCCAAACGATCCCAGGATCAG
>JANOTO010000543.1:0-5122 GCA_031416395.1 Rhodoferax sp.
CTTGATGAAGAAGGAAGAGATCAAGCGCCTGAGCATCAAGGTTGAGCAAAAAGGCTACACGCTGGTGCCCATCAACCTGCACTGGAAAACCGGCAAAGTGAAGTGCGAAATCGCCCTGGCCAAAGGCAAAGCCGAGCACGACAAGCGCGACACCATCAAAGACCGCGAAGGCAAGCGCGAGGTGGATCGGGCGATGAAGGAGCGCAAGCGATAGCTGTCGCTGTCGCTGTCGCTGTAGCGGATTGGCAACCTGGAGAATTGCTATTATTATAGTAGCGCTCTATGCATATTATTCGAGAGCTACAGGCATATTTTATTCATAATTTTGGCAAAATCTCGATTTTGAGAGTTTAATATACCTTAATTGGGTATATTGACGGCTCCGATGTTGCTTCTGGCCCTCACAAACGCACGAGAGTTTCCCGCGATACTGAGTGTCGTGCGCTGTTTGTATGAAGTTTCCTACAGGAGAGCGATCATTGTTCTGATGCCCACGGTGGTGCACCTCGGGTACATTCGCTTTGCCGGGTCATTCAATTCGGTCATCAATGCGAGAATTTGTGGCCGTTGCCCGTCATGGGTGATTCTCACAGCGAGCCTGACACCGAGACACTTCGCCATGCATGAAAACATCAACGTCAATTTGCAGGGCTTAGCAGCGGCAGCAACGACGGAAATCCCCGACAGTGCGCCGTGGGATACCCAGCCTTACAGCACCAAACGCCACGGCATCAGCATCAGCAACTGCGATACCGAGCCGGTTCACACGCCCGGTTGCATCCAGGCCCACGGCGCGCTGCTGGTGTTGCGGCAGTCGGATCTTTCGATCTTGCAGGCGAGCGAAAACTGCGAATCCATTCTGGGACACGGTGCGCATCAGTTGCTCGGAAGAAGTGTGGCTGTGGTCGTCAAACCCGAAGGAGCAGAACGGTTGCGCACCATTCTGTCGACTGAGCCGACCGACCGCAATCCGATTTATGCCTTCACGCTGCCCGCGAGCGAACGGGCTACACCGATGGATGTGACCGTGCACACGATTGATGGCGTGGTAATGCTCGAGTTCGAGTACACGGGTCGAAGTGATGCTGACACAAACGCAGGTCTGGTCGCGCCGGATTCGCGTCATGAGCCAGACTACTACTCGCTGATCAAGAAAACGGTGGCCCGGCTACAGGCTATGGCGACCGTGCAGGGTTATTGCCAGGCGCTGGCCGATGAGGTGCGTCTGCTGTCTGGTCTGGACCGGGTGATGATTTACAAGTTTCATGCGGACAACCACGGCGAGGTGTTTGCCGAAAGTCGTCGCAGCGATCTGGCGCCCTGGCTGGGCCTGCACTACCCAGCTGAAGACATTCCGAAACCGGCGCGCGATATCTTTGCCAAAACCTGGATCCGCCCGGTGCCGGACATCAATGGCGAGCTGGCAGAGATGACTCCACTGCTCAATCCCGATACCGACAGTCCAGTCGACATGACGTTTTGCATGCTGCGCGGCGTGTCGGTGATGTACACCGAATACTTGCAGAATATGGGCGTGTCGGCCGGGCTGACGATGCCGCTGCGCCGCGACAACGTGCTGTGGGGGCTGATCGCCTGCCACCATTACAGCGGCCCGCACCATGTGCCCTACCAGCTTCGTGCAGCCTGCGAATTTCTCGCACAGGTCGGCTCGCTACAGCACCATGCGGTGGAAGAACGTGAGAACGCAGCCTATCGTCTGAAGCTTGAAGATGTCAACCAGCAGTTGCTCAGCATGGCGGCGCAGGAAGGCGGGCTTGCTTCCATGACCGATGGCACGCCATCACTTCTGGGTGCCATGCATGCAGGCGGCGCAGCCCTTTATCACCGCGAGCGGTGGTGGCGCGTTGGACAGACACCGGGGGAATCCCAGCTTGAAGCGCTGGGTCATTGGTTGGTTGATCGGCTTGAGGCTCGCTCATTAGACAGCCCGATGTATGCCACGAATTCGCTTGCGACGGACTACCCGCCGGGCGCTGCCTTTGCCGATGTCGCCAGTGGCGTGCTCGCTGCGCCACTGTCCCGCAGTGGCCAAAATCTGATGTTGTGGTTTCGCCCCGAAGTGAAGAGAACGGTGAACTGGGGCGGCAACCCGCATGACAAACCCAAGGTGCTGGGCCCCAACGGCCCGCGCTTGACGCCGAGGCGCAGTTTTGAGCTGTTCAGCGAGTCAGTGCATCAGCAATCCACGCCATGGCTGCAGATAGAAATTGATGCCGCAGCACGGTTGCGCACGTTGATTATGGAACTGGTCATTGTTCGCGCTGAGCGGCTGGCAGGGCTCAACGCGGACTTGGCACGCAGCAATGAAGAGCTGGATGCGTTCGCCTACGTGGCCAGTCATGATTTAAAGGAGCCGCTGCGGGGTATTCATAAATACGCCCACCAACTGATGGAAACGGCCCCAGCCAACGAGGAAGAGAAGCGCAAGCTCGACGGCCTGATGCGCCTTACCCTGCGTATGGACAGCCTGCTCGATTCGCTGCTGCATTTTTCGCGTGTTGGCCGGGAAGAGTTGACGCTTGAAAAGGTTGATTTGAACGAAGTCCTTGCCGACGCCATTGAGATGGTGGGCTCCCGAACCGGTGACGGCGGAACGCAAATCATCGCCCCGCGCCCGCTACCGCAAATCATGTGTGACCGTGTGCGGTCGCGCGAGGTGCTGGTCAACCTGCTGTCCAACGCGCTGAAGTACAACGACAAAACCCTCAAGCGCGTCGAAGTCGGCTACATTGAGCCGCAGGAAGACGCAGCGCTTCGCACCACGTTTCCTGCTGGAACCGAGGGGCAGACGGTTTACTACGTCCGTGACAACGGCATCGGTATTTCGCCGCGCCACTTCGATCAGGTGTTCAAGATGTTCAAACGGCTCCATGGGCGCGAAGAGTACGGCGGCGGCACTGGCGCGGGCCTGACCATTGTGCGCAAACTGGTTGAGCGGCACCGCGGTGTGGTGTGGCCTGAATCAGTGCTGGGAGAAGGAACGACTTTCTTCTTCACCCTGAGTTCAACCAATGCCAACTAACCCAAGCACCACGTCGTTCCATGCCACGCCGCTAGTGGTGGTCGAAGACTCGGACGAAGATTTCGATACGTTCGTTCAGGCGGCTCGTGAAGCGGGCGTGACGCAAACTATTCGCCGAGTGGCCTCCGGGGGCGACTGCCTGGCGCTGTTGCGCGGTGAGCCGGTTGATGGCCTTGTGCCGCTGTCCACGTTGCCGCTCGTCATTCTGATGGACCTCAACTCCCACGGCGTCGATGGCCGCGAAGCCCTGGTGGCGATCAAGTCCGAAGCCCGCCTCAAGGAAATTCCGGTGGTGGTCCTGACCACGTCAACCAACCCCAAAGACGTGGCTTTTTGCTACCACGCCGGTGCCAATGCATACCACGTCAAGCCGGTGCGCCACGACCACTACCTGCTGCTGCTTGGTACTTTATTGCACTACTGGCTTGACAGCGTCAAACTGCAAGCTCCCATTGCGAGAGTTGATTGATGCTGTGCACCGACAATGAGACCCTGAAGCCCTGGTGCGTCTACATTGTCGACGACAGCCCCGACGAGCGTGCCGACATCCGGCGCACGCTGCTAAAAGGTTCAGAGCGGCGCTTGAGGTTTGTTGAAGCAGAAACGGCGCAAGCCGCAATTGCTGCGATCCTAAGCTGCGTGCCACTGCCGGACTGCATCGTGCTCGACTACAACCTGCCCGACATGGAAGCGCCCGAAGTGCTGGCTGCGCTAAAGGGACAAGATGGCATGCCGGTTTGCCCGGTGGTCGTGGTGACCGGCGGTGCAAGCCGCGAAGAGGGCCGCCGCGTGCTGCGGGCGGGCGCACAAGACTACATCGGCAAAGACTGGACCACGCCCCAGGCATTGACCCGTGCGATGGAGAACGCCTGCGAGAGCTGGGCCATGGCGCACGAACTTCGACAGCGCAAGCATGCCTTGCGACTGGTGACAGACCGCGAAACATTTCGCAGCGTCTTCAGCGACGCCACGCGTGGCCTGACCGACGAGAATGCGCTGAGGCGAGTGGCTTCACATTTGCTGGGTGAACACCTGCAAGTCAACCGTGTCATGTACGGCGAAGTGGTGGGTGAAGACACTGTCGTCATCGGCCAAAGTTATGTCAACGGCGTACAGCAGATAGAAGGTGCCTACAGGCTGAAAGACTATGGCGCGAAGCTGATAGGTATTTTGCAGTCCGGTGAAAACGTGGTGATGTCAGACGTACGCGCTGACGGCGGCTACTCGGACAGCCAAAAGGACGCTTACGCCGACATGAAAATTGTGGCCAATCTGGCTATTCCCATTTTAAAGAATGGCCGCCTGGTTGGATTACTGGGCATTCATCAAAATGCGCCACGCATCTTTACCCCCGAAGAAATGTCGATAGCGCGCGAAATTGCCGAGCGCACCTGGGCTGCAGTGGGGCATGTACGCTCTGAAAAGAATCTTGTGGCCAAAGAGCTGCAACTCTCGCAGATGCTGGAGATCATGCCGTCTTTCTCGGTGGTGCTCACGGGCCCATCACATGTTTTTCAGCTGGCCAATCAGGCCTACTTTGACCTGATTGAACGCGGCCCGGAGATCATCGGGAAAACCTTCGTGGAGGCATTGCCCGAGCTGGCCGATCAGCCTTTTCCGGCTTTGCTTGATGAGGTTTACCGTACTGGTCAACCGTTTGAGGCCAAGTCGATGATGGCCAAGCTCAGATTAGGGCCAGACGGCAGTCTGACCGATATGTTTTTTGATTTTTCGTATTTGCCATTGCGAGACGTCAACGGCCAGGTCTCGGGTATTTTTATGCACGGTGTTGATCGCACCGCTGAAGCAGCAGCCAACAAGGCGCTGGCCCGGCGCGAGCGCGAGATACGCAGCGTGACCGAGAACAGCCCCGATGTGCTGACGCGTTTTGACCGCCAGTTTCGCTATCTTTTTGGCAACTCTGTCATTGAAAAAGTAACAGGTCTGCGGGTGGCACAAATTTTGGGTAAGACCATCCGTGAGGTGGGCTTGACAGGACATCTTTGCGCGCAGTGGGAGCAGGCTATCTCGCATGTGTTTGACAAGGGTGAGCCCAAGTCGATGGAATTTTCCTTTCCA
>JANOTO010000544.1:0-2021 GCA_031416395.1 Rhodoferax sp.
CTCCGATGAAGACTTTGACACCCTGTGCGATGTGCTGCTGCAGTGGGCGTGACGCGAATGATTCACCGCGTTACCTCGGGCGGTGATTGCCTTGCGGCGCTTCGTGGTGAAGGTGATTTAGCTATGCCTCTGATGCCGACGCTTATTTTGATGGACCTCAATTCGCACGGTGTCGATGGCCGTGAAGCTCTGGTTGCCATCAAGACGGACGGCGACTTGAAACAGATTCCATTGGTGGTGCTGACCACTTCTGCCAATCCGAAAGACGTGGCTTTTTGCTTTCAGGCGGGTGCCAATGCGTACCACGTCAAGCCGGTGCGCCACGACCAGTATCTGCTGCTGCTTCAATCGTTGTTGCACTACTGGCTTGCCAACGTCACCCAGCCTTGCACTGTGGTGAAAGTCAACTGATGTCGCAAGAGAGAAATGAGGCGTTGAAGCGCTGGCGCGTCTTCATCATTGACGACAGCCCCGACGATCGCGCCGAAGTGCGCCGCATGCTGCTCAAGGGGTCAGAGCGGCAGCTTTTGTTTTTTGAAGCTGAAACGGCCGACGCTGGCGTCAAGGCGGTGCTGGCTTGCGACCCGCCACCCGACTGCGTGGTGCTGGACTACAACCTGCCAGACATGGAGGCGCCCGAGGTACTGGCCGCACTTAGCGGGCCCGATGGCATGCCGGTATGCCCGGTGGTCGTACTCACCGGCGGTGCCAGCCGGGAAGACGGGCAGCGCGTACTGCGTGCTGGCGCCCAAGACTACATTGGCAAGGATTGGACCAGCCCGCAAGCCCTGAGCCGCGCCATCGAGAACGCCTGCGAAAGTTGGGCTATGGCGCGCGAACTGCGCCAGCGTAAAGATGCTTTGCGACTGGTGACAGACCGCGAAACATTTCGCAGCGTCTTCAGCGACGCCACGCGTGGCCTGACCGACGAGCATGCGATCAAACGCGTGGCCTCGCAAATGCTGGGGCTGCACCTGGGCGCGAATCGTCTGCTATACGCCGAAGTGTTCGATTATGGACTGGTGGCCATCGAGCCAGGCTACATCAGTGGCGTGTCGCAGATTGCAGGAACTTACCGGATCCAGGACTATGGCCCGGCGCTGCAGGCAACGTTACTTTCAGGCGCAAATGTTGCGGTGGTTGACGTGGGTCAGAGCCCGGATTATTCGGCGGCTGAAAAGTTGGCCTATGCAGCGTTGGACGTGGTGGCCAGTTTGCTGATTCCGATTCTGAAAAACGCCAGGCTTGTCGCCATTCTCAGCATCCAGCAAAGAACCCCGCGCCACTGGACCAGCGAAGACATCCTGTTGGCGCGAGAAATAGCGCAGCGCACCTGGGCGGCGGTAGCGCAAGTGCGGGCCGAAGAAAAGCTGACGGCCAAAGAGCTGCAGTTGTCGCAAATACTGCAAATCATGCCGTCATTCTCGGCGGTGCTGGTAGGCCCGGCATTTGTTTTTGAGTTCGCCAACCAGGCTTATTTCGATCTCGTCGGTCGCGGCGCAGAGATTATTGGCAAGCCTGTTTTGGAGGCCCTGCCAGAACTCGCCGACCAGCCTTTCCCGGCCTTGCTGGATGAGGTCTACCGCACCGGCACACCGTTTGAAGCGAAGTCGATGGTGGTCAAGCTCCAACGCGGGCCGACCGGCAGCTTGACTGATATTTTTGTAGATTTCTCCTACTTGCCATTGCGCGAAGCCACCGGGCGGGTATCGGGCATTTTCATTCACGGCGTAGATCGCACGGCTGAAGCCCGGGCCAACAAAGCGCTGGCCCGGCGCGAGCGTGAAATACGCAGCGTGACCGAGAACACCCCCGATGTGCTGACGCGTTTTGACCGCCAGTTTCGCTATCTTTTTGGCAACTCGGTGATTGAGAAGGTCACAGGTCTGCGGGTGGCACAAATTTTGGGTAAGACCATCCGTGAGGTGGGCTTGACAGGACATCTTTGCGCGCAGTGGGAGCAGGCTATCTCGCATGTGTTTGACAAGGGTGAGCCCAAGTCGATGGAATTTTCCTTTCCA
>JANOTO010000545.1:0-8423 GCA_031416395.1 Rhodoferax sp.
CCAGGCCCTGTACCTTTGCGCTCTGACCATCGGTGTCGGAGTGCTAATTCTTCTGTCGCCGGGTGCCGTGCTACGCTGGACGGATGTGCCGCCTGCGCTGCGCGACGATGCCGAACGCTATCTGGCGGTGCTGGCGCTGGCACTGCCTCCTGCATTGATGTTTCGCATGTACAGCACCTTGAACCAAAGCCTCGGCAAGCCCCGGCTGGTGACAGGTCTGCAGTTGGGTGCCTTGCTCATCAAGATTCCGCTGACGATCTGGTTCGTATTTGGCGGCGCGGGTCTGCCGCCGCAGGGCGTGGTGGGCTGCGCGTGGGCGACTCTCGTAGTGAACTATGGCCTGTTCGCCATTGCGGCTTGGATGATCCGCACCCATCCCCTGTACCGGCCCTATCTAATCTGGCAGCCGCTTGAGGCGCCGCGCTGGCGTCAAATCGCTGGCTTTGCGCGCCTGGGTATTCCGGGTGGCCTGGGCATCATGGTTGAGGTCACGTCGTTCACGCTGATGGCCTTGTTCATTGCGCGCTTGGGCGTTGTCTCCTCGGCCGGGCACCAAATCGCGTCCAACCTGGCGGCCGTGATGTACATGGTGCCACTCTCCATCGCGATTGCTGCCAGCTCTCGAGTCAGCTTTTGGCGTGGCGCGGGTGATGATGCCAAGTCGATGGCGGCCATTCAACTGGGCTTCAAGATGGTGATCGTGACCTCGCTGATTTTGAGCACCACACTCTTTTTTGTGCGGGGATGGCTGGTGCCTTTGTACACCCGCAACCCCGACGTGATTGCGATGGTGGTGCCGCTGCTGGCCTGGGTGCTGGTGTTCCATCTGTTCGATGCGCTGCAAGCGTTGTGCGTGTTTGTTTTGCGCTGCTTTCGGGTCACCGTGGCGCCGCTACTTGTGTACACCGTTCTGTTGTGGGGTGCGGGACTGGGTGGCGGTTATCTGCTGGCGTACCACGGGCTGGGGCCGTGGCCTGCTCAAGGGACTGCAACTGCCTTCTGGACCGCCAGCACCGTCGCGCTCGGCAGTGCGTCGCTGGTGCTGTTGGTCATCCTGCGTCGGGTGATCAAACGGGAGCTGGTGCCGAAATAACCGGCTCGACCCGTTCAGCCAAGCGCACCCGATGCGCCGCAAATGTGATCGCAAAGCGAGAGCCTTTGCCCGGCGTGCTTTCGATCGTCAGTTGCGCAGCATGGCGCTGCGCCACGTGCTTGACAATCGCCAAACCCAACCCGGTGCCACCGGTTTCGCGCGAGCGGCTGTGGTCAATCCGGTAAAACCGCTCGGTCAATCGCGGGATGTGCTCCGCAGCGATACCTGGGCCAGTGTCCCGCACCGAAAATTCGCCTCGGCCATCGGGTAAACGATCCCACTTCACTTCAATAGAACCCCCCGCAGGAGTATGCCGAACGGCGTTGCTGGCCAGGTTCGTCATCGCGCTGAGCAGCTCGCTTTGGCTGCCAGCGACTTCACACGACTGTTCATCTGTAAGCTTAATGCGATGGCGATATTCTGTGGCCGGATGCAGAATCGTCGTGAGCGCCTGCGCCTCCTCGATGACCTGATGGAGCAGTTGAGGCACGGAACACCATTGCGAAGTACCCACGGCAGGACTGCCCTCCAGCCGCGAGAGGATGAGCAGATCACTCACCAGTGTCTGCATCCGATGCGCCTGCTGCGCCATCAAGTCCAGGTAGCGCGCTTGCTCCTTGGAATCCAGCGGCAACGATTGAAGAGTTTCGACAAAGCCGGACAACACCGTCAGCGGCGTTCGGATTTCGTGCGACACATTGGCAACGAAGTCACGGCGCATCACCTCGGCTTGCTCGACAGCCGTGATATCGCGTGACAGCAGCAAAAACCGCCCTTGCGTATAGGGATGCAGATGGGTTGCGAGCTTGACAGGCCGTGTTGGCGAGTTCTCGTTGCCCGGCATGATCACGTCGCGGCTGAAGTCCCGGTTGGCCAGGTACGTGGCAAAGCCAGGGTCACGCACCAGGTTGCCGATGTGCTGGGACAAATCCCGCTCACGCTCAAAGCCAAAATGCGTGGCAGCGGTTTGGTTGAACCACTCGATTCGAGAATCTGGATCGAGCAGCACGACGCCGTTGGGTGAGGCTTGCAACGCAGCCAGAAAATCCGCCAACCGGGTCTCGCTGGCCAATGTCTGCTGCTCTCTGATACGCAGTTGCCGGCGCACCCGCTCGAACACTTCGCCCCACAAACCGCCGCTGACCACGCTGCCCGATGATTCGCCGGCCTTGAGCCAGGTGAAGACCCTGGCGGCGCGAGACAGATCAATCAACAACCACGCTAAACCCCCGCCTACCATAGCGGCCACAGCACCGAGCAAGGCGTTGGCAGAGCCCAGGCCGCAAGCACGCGCCAGCACCCACCCGGCCAGTGCCGCCAGCCAATGGAATACGAGGTAAGTAAAAACGCGCGCGAGCATGAACCAATGCTATCCACTCAGACAGTCAGGGCGGCACCACCGGCAATCCAGCACCCACACGCGGTGCTGTTTCAAGCGTGTACCTGGCCAGCGATGGATCGCGTGGACGATATCGGCACAGCCTGCACAAGCACCGGCTTTGCAGTCACCCGGTAACCCGCACCGCGCACGGTTTCAACCATCACGCCAGCAGCGCCCAGTGCTTCCCGCAGGCGCTTGACGTGGACATCCACTGTGCGCTCTTCGATAAAGACATGATCGCCCCACACCTTGTCGAGCAACTGTGAGCGGCTGTGAACGCGCTCGGCATGGCTCATCAGGAACTGCAGCAGCTTGAACTCGGTCGGCCCCAGCTTGAGTGCTTGTCCGTCATACGCTACTCGGTACGTTGACGAGTCAAGCGACAGGGCACCCAATGCAACGATGCCGCCCACCTGCTCAGGCGCGCGTCTGCGCAGTACAGCGCGAATTCGGGCCAGCATCTCCTTGGTAGAAAACGGCTTGGCAATGTAATCGTCAGCCCCCGCATCCAAGCCCGCCACGCGGTCTGCCTCATCACCGCGCGCGGTCAGCATGATGATCGGAATGGCCTTGGTTCGCTTGTCCGCACGCCAGCGCCGAGCCAACGTCAAGCCGCTCTCGCCGGGTAGCATCCAGTCCAGCAGAATCACATCAGGCAGCACGGCATCAAGCTCGCGCTGCGCGCTGGTACTGTCAACGGCCCAGGTTGGCGTAAATCCGTTGTGCCGCAGATTGACGGCGATCAACTCGGCGATGGCCGACTCGTCTTCAACGATCAGAACGCTGGGCTGATGCTTCATCGCAGCACCGACTCAATCTGTTCCATCGACGTGTGGCGCACATCCTCGCCCTTGACCACGTAGATGATGAACTCGGCGATGTTCTTGGCATGGTCACCAATGCGCTCGATCGCCTTGGCCAAAAAGAGCAAGTCCAGGCTGGGTGAAATCATGCGCGGGTCTTCCATCATGTAAGTCACCAGTTTGCGCACAAAACCATTGAACTCCTGGTCGATCAAGTCGTCTTCCTTGAGGATTGCCAACGCGGCCACGGTGTCCAGTCGCGCAAAGGCATTCAGCGCCTTATTCAAGAGGCCAGAGGCCAGATCCGCCGCAACGCGCAGCTCCAGCGAAGGCAGCGACCGGGGCGATCCGCTGTTGATGATGGATCGCACCATGCGGGCGATCTTGGCGGCCTCATCACCCACACGCTCCAGGTTGGCGGTGGTTTTGGAGATGGCAATCAGCAGCCGCAAATCTCGCGCGGTGGGCTGGCGCCGGGCGATGATGCTGGACAGCTCGCGGTCAATCTCGACTTCCATCGCATTCACGCGCGCCTCTGTCGCAGTGACTTGATCGGCCACCTCCATGCTGAACTGCGACAGCGCGTAGATGGCTTGGCGAATTTGCGATTCAACCAGCCCACCCAACTCCATCACGCGGGTGGAGACCGACGTCAACTCAGCATCGAATTGCGTTGAAAGGTGTTTTTCACTCATGATTTTTGTCCAGATTCTTCAACCAAAGCGACCGGTAATGTAGTCTTCAGTTTCTTTGCGCCGGGGTTTGAAAAACATCTGCTCAGTCGAGCCAAATTCCATCAGGTCGCCCAGGTACATGTAGGCCGTGTAGTCGCTGCAACGCGCGGCTTGCTGCATGTTGTGCGTCACGATCACCACCGTGTAGTCTTTTTTCAATTCTGTAATCAACTCTTCGATCTTCGCGGTAGAGATCGGGTCCAGCGCAGAGCATGGCTCATCGAGCAGCAACACTTCAGGCTTGATCGCAATGCCGCGCGCGATACACAGCCGCTGCTGCTGGCCGCCCGACAGGCTGGCACCACTTTGCGCCAGCTTGTCTTTGACCTCGCCCCACAGCGCGGCCTTGCGCAGCGCCCATTCCACGCGCTCTTCCAAGTCGGTCGTATTCAAGTTTTCGAAAAGTTTCACACCAAACGCGATGTTGTCAAAAATCGACATCGGAAACGGCGTGGGCTTCTGGAACACCATGCCCACCTTAGCTCGAAGTAAGGCAACGTCCTTTTTGCTGGTCAGCAAGTTCTCGCCATCCAGCAGTATCTCCCCTTCAGCTCGCTGCTCGGGGTACAGCTCAAACATCCGGTTAAACACGCGCAGCAGGGTGGACTTGCCGCAGCCCGACGGCCCAATGAAGGCCGTTACTTTCTTCTCAGGAATCTCCAGGTTGATACTTTTGAGTGCATGAAACTTGCCGTAGTAAAAATTCAGGTCTTTCACTGATATTTTTGCGGCTTCTTGGATGGCGACAGTAGCAGTCATATTTTCTTTTACAAAAAGGTTTTGTTATTTTGCGCGGGTCACGATGCGAGCCAGGATATTCAAACCCAACACCGTCACGGTAATGATGAACACGCCTGCCCAAGCGAGCTTTTGCCAGTTTTCATACGGGCTCATGGCAAATTTGAAGATCGTCACCGGCAGGCTGGCCATGGGTTCGCTCAGGCTTGATGTCCAGAACTGATTGTTCAAGGCAGTAAAGAGCAGCGGCGCCGTCTCACCTGCAATGCGTGCGACCGCCAGCATCACACCCGTGACAACGCCCGCACGGGCAGCTTTGAGGGTAATGCTCAAAATCACCTTCCACTTGGGCGCGCCCAGTGCGTAGGCGGCCTCGCGCAGACCGCTGGGAATCAGTTGCAGCATGTTCTCCGTCGTGCGAATGACCACGGGAATCACAATCAAAGCCAGCGCGATGACACCCGCCCAGCCAGAGAAAGATTTGAAGCGCGACACGATCACCGCATAAACAAACAAGCCAATCACGATACTGGGGGCGGACAGCAAAATGTCATTCACAAAGCGCGTCACCGTCGCCAGCCAACCCTTGGTGTCAAACTCCGCCAAGTAAATGCCGGCCATCACACCGATGGGTGTGCCGACGAAGGTGGCCAGCATCACCATCAGGAACGAGCCGTACATGGCGTTCGCCAAACCACCCTCATCGTTGGGTGGCGGTGTCATCTGCGTGAGCGTGGCGATACTTAGTCCATCTATGCCGAGCCGGACGGTTTCAAACAAAATCCAAAACAACCAGAATAGCCCAAAGGCCATTGCCATCAATGACAAGGTCAGCGCAACGCGGTTCATCACTTTTCGCTGAGCAAATTTGGCTTGCCGGGTCGCCTGCAAATCTTTCGTCTGCATTAACAATTCGGCCGTGGTCATGTTTTTACCCCTTCACCCTTTTTCAACTGTGACAGCAAGAGCTTGGACAGCGTCAGCACCACGAAAGTGATGAAGAACAGGACCAGCCCCAAATACATCAAAGCCGCCTGGTGCAAACCTTCACCCGCTTCGGCAAACTCATTGGCCAAAGCCGACGTGATGCTGTTGGCCGCCTGAAACAGACTGAGGGAATCAAGTTGGTTGAAGTTGCCGATAACGAATGTGACCGCCATCGTTTCACCAATCGCCCGGCCCAAGCCCAGCATGATGCCGCCCACTACACCGGCCTTGGTGTAGGGCAGCACGACCTTCGATACCACCTCCCAAGTAGTGGCACCCAGGCCATAGGCCGACTCTTTTAGCAAAGGTGGCGTGACCTCAAACACATCACGCATCACTGCCGCGATGAACGGAATGATCATGATCGCCAGAATGATGCCAGCCGACAAAATGCCAATTCCCACCGGCGGGCCAGAAAACAATGCCCCCAAAACCGGCACACCACCAAACGCCGCCTGTAGCGGCTGTTGAACGTAGGTCGACAGAACTGGGCTGAACACCAGCAAGCCCCACATGCCGTAAACAATGGAGGGCACCGCTGCCAACAATTCAATCGCTGTGCCCAATGGACGCTTAAGCCACGCGGGAGACAGCTCCGTCAAAAACAGCGCGATGCCGAAACTAACAGGAACAGCGATCAGCAAGGCAATGAACGAGGTCATCAACGTGCCGTAAATCATGACCAGACCGCCGTACTCCTCCTTCACCGGATCCCACGTCGTGCTGGTTAAGAAGCCCAAACCGTATTTCGCGATGGCGGGCCAGGCGCTGATCGTGAGCGACACCAAAATGGCGATCAGCAGCGCCAGTGTGAACAGCGCCGCGCCCTTGGCCAGCCAGCCAAAGATGCGATCTGCCATTGGCCCTGAGCGGGCCTGTTTAGGATGAGGAGGCTGGGTCATTACACGTCGGCCAGTTTGATTCGGGATGCTCGCGGGCATCGGGCTTGCCGGAAGTGTAGATGACACGCAGTCGCTCCTCTTTTAATTAATCAACTCAAGGGCCAAGCGGCCCGCTACTTACTTGATCGCGACTGGCTTGCCGGATGCATCCGTCACTTGGCCCCAGGCCTTCTCAATGGCGGCAATCACGTTGTCAGGCATTGGCACGTAGTCAAGGTCAGCCGCCACTTTGTCGCCGCTTTTGTAAGCCCAGGTGAAGAACTTGAAGGTCTCGGTGGCGTTGGCGGGCTTCTCCTGTTTCATGTTCATCAGGATGAAGGTTGCTGTGGTGATCGGCCAGGCGTTTTTACCAGGTTGGTCGGTGATGAGCTGATAAAACGACTTGTTCCAATCTGCGCCTGCCGCAGCGGCCTTGAAGGTTTCGTCATCAGGTGCCACAAATACGCCATCGCGATTCTTCATCAGCGTGTAGGTCATCTTGTTTTGCTTGACGTACGAATACTCCACGTAGCCAATCGAATTAGGCAGGCGGTTGACAAATGCAGCCACGCCTTCGTTGCCCTTACCACCCGCGCCGACAGGCCAGTTCACTGCGGTGCCTTCGCCCACTTTGGTTTTCCACTCGGGGTGTACGCGGCTCAAATAGTTGGTGAAGTTAAAAGTGGTCCCAGAACCATCTGCACGGCGGACTGGGGCAATGGCCGCATCTGGCAGTGCCAAGCCGGGGTTCAGGGCTTTGATGGCTGCGTCGTTCCAGTTGGTGATTTTGCCGAGGAAGATGTCGCCCAGCACTTGGCCGTCCAGTTTCATCTGGCCGGGCGCAATGCCTTTGACGTTGATCACCGGCACCGTGCCGCCAATCACCGTGGGGAACTGAATTTGACCTTTGGTTTTCAACACTTCGTCAGTCAGCGGCATGTCGGTTGCGCCGAAGTCAACGGTTTTGGAGTCGATCTGCTTGATGCCCGCGCCAGAGCCGACCGATTGGTAGTTGATCTTGACCCCGGTGGCTTTGTTGTAGTCTGCCGCCCATTTGGAGTAAACCGGGGCGGGGAAGCTGGCACCTGCGCCGGTGATTTCTTGCGCGGATACCGCACTTGTGCCAGTCAAGGCAGCGATGGCCGCTAGGCTGATCAGGGTGGAATTGAAGCTGAAATTCATGAGGAAACCTTTCGAAATTGAATACCAATGGACTGTCAATGAGCCGTTCAACATGCAGTTGACTGCGCAAAATGTAGAACAGTTATGTGACAACGGCGTGACAAAACGTGACTTGAAGGCTAGCTGGGCGGGTCGTCCCCAAGCGTCGTTGCGACTCAATTCAAGGCGCAGTGATGACTTGCAGGCTGACTTTCAAGCCGTTTTCGTAAATCTGGTCGGCTGTTGATGTGGTTGGCGCGCCTTTTGGCATCACGGCACCCGGCGGTTGGCCGATTGCCTTTTGAAGCTGGGAGACGGTCACAAGCTGATCAGCCGAGCCCGGCTTGCCGTGCAGGGCCACGCCGATCAACTGCCCTGCGCCGCCAAAGACCGGCCCCCCCCGAGGGCCGACCGGCATGTCGATGCCCAGCAGGCGGTCGGGGCCGTCAGGGGTCACCATACTACCTAAAAAGCCCAAGCGCAGCACCGGCCAGGCTGGGGCGGCATCTTGGGCTGTTTTGGGATTAGCCACGTATTCCACCGCGTAGCCAGGGCTACCAGGGAAGGATTCTTTGTCAGCCATCCAGAAATCATCGGGCACCGGCAGGGCCTGACTCAGCCTGACCAGGGCCACACCGGCGGCAG
>JANOTO010000546.1:0-3100 GCA_031416395.1 Rhodoferax sp.
TGATCTCCCGCCCGTGGCTGCGGTGCGGTTCGCGCCCTAGTGTGCCGAATAGTGCCGATCTATAACCTGCTCACACTAGGCACATAGCCGGCCAACACGCCGTCAACAAACAACGCACCTTCTGCGGCACCTGCTTCTGCGTAAAACTCAAGCTGCGGGCAGGCGTACACATTGCCTGCTGTGGCGGCTGCACTGTCGCTGCGTGCATCCACCGCGCTGAGTTCGCTGGCCACGCGGGCCAAAGCCTGACTGGCAGTGCGCAAGGCTTGCGCCAAGGCGTGCCGAAGCGGATAACTCGTTGAGACACTGGCTGCGCTGTATCTCGTTGGGAAGCTCTCTGTCATGATGATTCTCCTGGGCCGCTGCACCCACCTGACGTTGGGGGTGCTTCGGCAATGATTGACTTATGGACTGGGCGGTCTGGCTCGGCTTTTTGCAGGGCGTGCAAAGTGAGAGCCTGCGTGGCGGTTGATTCCAACGGCGGGGTTGGCGGGGTTGGATAGGGTCATCGGATTCAGATTCATTGAAGTCATGGAACGCTCCTTGGTAAAAAAGTAACAACGAGAAAACTAACAACACAAAAATACGACGGCAAAGCAAAACGGCCCAGGTGTTTCGCACCCGGGCCGTTATGAACAGATCGTCCTGATGATCAGGACATCAACTCATACGGCCCCCAGGCAAGGTGCGATTCATGATGACTTGGCCGCCCACAACACATAGCGCTCGCTGCATTACTGCGCGATGGCTGACAAAGGTGGGCGAAAAATCAAACATGTTCAGAAAGGCTTACTAAGGCGCTTTTCAAGGCGTTTTGGGGTTGATCGGACGTTTAGATTGCTTGCAGTTTGCACAGCAGCGAAATCAAACACTTGCGCAAATGATAAATGAATCATTATCTTTCGCAAGGTCTTTTTGATGTGAATTTGCACCTTTTTGCAACGGCCTATTTTTTTCGTCGCAACGGCGCAACGCCCGCCTGCGAGCGCAGCCACAGGGCATGGGCATCCGAAGTGGGTGACCTGGGGTTTTCCTGGGGCCTCTGCGCGTGTGGTGTGGCGTTTGACTCGGTCGGCATCAGAACCTCACCCAACAGCTCCAGCAGCCGCGCCCGGGCTCGCTCTGGGTGGCGGCGGTAATAGCTCAGCACCAGCCCCATTAAAAACCGCTCATCGTCGTCCTGAGGCACCGGGCTGTCATTGGAGAAAGTAGTGTTTTGAGCAGGTTTTGAGCTGACCGTCACTGCGCTGTGGATCTGATCCATCCAACCATTAGGTTTGCGGCAAAGCTGCTCAAACTGCCGCGCCAGCCGCTCTCCAATCTGGCGTGATCGACCTTTGATCTGGCTCCAGTAACTGGGCTGGATTTGCACCTTCTCCGCAAAACGGCCTTCCAGACCTCGGAGGGTTGCGGCATCGGGATGTTTGATGGTGTTGTGCACAAACTCGTCAAACAAGGCCGTGGCGTTGTTGAAGCGGATTTGCGCCAAGTTGGGCGGGCTGGGCATACCCACGATGATAAAGCAGCGGATAAATAGAATTTATTCACAAACGGCCCAGCCTCACCGTCCGACGGCACTTTGGCTACCATGACCCCATGGATCAACTGCTAACCCGGCGTAACACCGTCATCTTTGTCGCGGTATTGGCGCTTTGGCGTCTTTATCTGTCCGGTCAACTGCAACTTCACCCGGACGAAGCCTATTACTGGTTGTGGTCGCGCAGGCTGGATCTCAGCTACTTCGATCACCCGCCGATGGTGGCGTACTTCATCTGGCTGACGACGCGGTTTTCAGAAACTGAGCTGTGGGTTCGGCTGTCGGGATCGCTGGTGATACTGGCCATCAGCTCCTTGATCTGGAAGATGGCTTTGCAGCTTTCCAACAGCGTGCGAGTCGCAGCGGGAAGCGTGATGGTCTTCAACGCCTACCCCCTGACGGTGCTGGGCCTGATGGCGATCACACCGGATGTGCCGCTATTCCTCTTCTGGGCCCTCGGTATTTTCATCTTCTTGCAGATCGTACGCGGCGGCGAAGCGTGGCTGTGGTACCCGCTGGGCTTGACCTTCGGATTGGCAATGCTGTCCAAGTACACGGCGATCCTGATGCTGGGCTGTATCGCTTTGTACCTGGTATTAACGCCCCATCGCCGCTGGCTCAAAACCGTCCATCCGTACTTGGGCCTGGTGGTGTCGCTGATCTGTTTTTTTCCGGTGCTTTACTGGAACAGCCAGCATGATTGGGTCTCCTTTCGCTTCCAGTTCAACAATGGACTGGGCGCACACGTCTACTCGCTCGGGAACGTCGGCGAATATCTTGCGGGGCAAGCCATCCTGATCGGCCCGATCGTCTGGGTCGTCGGCATCTACGCCGGGCTGGCTGGTATTTTTCGCCGGGACAGAGATGCGCTTCTGCTGATCTGTGCGACCTTCCCCGTCATTGGCTTTTTTGGGCTTTCGTCCATGGGGAAAGTGGCCGGCGCGAACTGGCCAGCCTTCGCCTATGTTGCGTTCAGCATCATGGTCGCCCGGTACTGCCTGGTCGGCGTATCCAATCTGCGTCGTTCGATGTGGTTTGCCGCGGTCTTCACCAGCCTGGCTGTCTCGCTGACATTCACCCTGCACGCCCAGTTCAATGTTTTGCGCCTGGACCGCTTTGCCCCGCAGCTGGCCCGAACCGATGCGACCAATTGGTTTCACGGCTGGCGTGAACTGGGCGAAGAGATCAAGAAGGGCCACGCGGGTGAGGCGGTGGTGACTCCGTCGCATCAGCTCAGTGCTCAGATCATCTATTACACCCAACAGCAGGTGCCAGCCTATCCAGCGGCGTTTGCGCGGCCAAGCCAGTTCACGTTATGGGGTGTGCCCGCAGCCGCGCACAGAAGCGACGAAATCCGGTATGTCTGGACTGAAGCTGATCGCAACGAGCCGCACATCATTGATCTGGCGGCCGGATCGAACCCCGACAAATTCAGCGCCCTGCGTGATGGCTTTGTGGTGCGCAACTATTACTTTTTGGGGCAGCGCAAGCAGACGCCGCAGCCGTCGCAATACTCTTTGCATCCACCCCAAAAAACTCCCTGAGCGCCGCCCGCGTGTCGCT
>JANOTO010000547.1:0-1554 GCA_031416395.1 Rhodoferax sp.
GCGATGGCGATGACGGCGGGCGGCTTTGCGGCCAGCGTCTTCACCATTGCCTGGCCAACCGGTGAGTTCGGCGCCATGGGGCTGGAGGGCGCCGTCAAACTTGGCTACCGCAAGGAGCTGGATGCTTCGCCCGAAGGCCCAGAGCGTGATGCGCTGAACGACAAGTTGGTGGCACGCCAATACGAGCAGGGCAGCGCCATCAACATGGCCACCCACCTGGAGATTGATGCCGTGATTGACCCGGCGGATACGCGCGCCTGGTTGCTGCGGGGCTTGCAGTCGTCAAAAATAACTGCGCCGAGGACACAAATGTCGATAGACGCGTGGTAAAACTCGGGAGGCTCAAGCCGGGAAACCCATGATCGACAAACACTTCTCCAAGATCCTCATCATCACCGGCATCATCACCATGCTGCCCATCGTGATGTTTTTCTTTCCGTGGGCGATGCTCAGCTTTTTAGGGCTTGATGTCGGCCGCGAAGCCGGCGTGCCATTCACCAAGCACTGGGGCCTGCTGGCCTTCTGTTTTGGCGCGCTGCTGGTCTACTCAGCCAAGCACGTCGAGCTGCGCCGCCCCATCGTGATAGCAGCAGCCATCGAGAAAATTGGCCTGTGCGTGATCATCGCCATGGCCTGGAATGAGCCGTCATTGCAGGCGCTGCGCCCGATTCTGTTTGTGGACGGGCTTATTGTTTTGATTTACGGCGTGTGGTTGTTGAGCGGGTCTTCGTCAACGCCTGAGGTGACCCGGCGCTGACCCTTCAGAGCCCCAGCAACCGAAACGCCAGCGGCATCAAGAGCGACGCCAGCACCACCTGCAGGCCCAGCGCCAATCCGGCATAAGCACCCGCATCCTCATTGACCTGCATCGCCCGCGCCGCGCCAATGCCGTGCGAGGCGGTGCCCAACGCGAAGCCGCGCGCTGACCAGCCGATGCGGTTTGTGGGGATTCGCAGTGCATCAAACAAATACTTGCCGCACAGTGCGCCGACGATGCCGGTGACCACCGCAAACACCGCCGCCAACGCCGGGATACCGCCAATTCGCTCTGCAATGCCCATGGCGACGGGGGCGGTGACGGATTTGGGCGCGAGGGACAGGATCACATCCGTCGGCAAGCCCGCCGCCCAGCCCAGCAGCACGGCGGAGCCGCCTGACGCGATGCCGCCCGCCAGTGCCGCCAGCAGCAGCGCACCCCAGCGGCGGCGCAGCTCTGCGCGACGTGTCCACAACGGCCACGCGAGCGCGACCACGGCGGGTCCGAGCAAGAAATGAATGAACTGTGCGCCGGCAAAATAGCTGGGGTACGACACATCCGTTACCAGCAAAGCACCCGCTAGCACCACCACCGTCCACAGCACCGGGTTGGCCCACGGGGCCTGCTGCATGCGTACGTAGAAGGCGTGTGCCAGCACGTACACCACCAGCGTGGCCGTCAAGCCAAACAGGGGTGTGGCCGAAAGATAAACCCACAGTTCAACGAACTTCGGCATCGCTCTTCCTGACCAGAAGTTGAAGTGCGAGGGCCGTGACCGCCAGGCCAATCAGCGTGGA
>JANOTO010000548.1:0-4221 GCA_031416395.1 Rhodoferax sp.
CAACGGTGTCTTGGTCCAATAGTCGCGCGCCGCGATCGGTCGGGTGATGGCGCGCAGCTCGTGCGGCAACGCCGCCCAGATCAGTACCAGGTCGGCATGGCTTTGATGGTTGGCAAAGTAGATGCGCTGCTCGGCCTTGGGCGGACAGCCGTACCAGCGCGCCTGCGAGCCGGTCAGGATACGAATCAGCCCCAGCAGAAACCAACTCATTAACTTGACGCGCATCAAGGAATGATAGCCCCCACGGTCGCCGACGCGAACGACCTCTAGTCAGTGATCCGATTCACAGGGTCACCTGGTTCTGAGGTACAACTTGCAACTCCTTTGCCTAAAGTATTACAAGTGCTGTGTGGTTTACCGCACTGAAGGGCTGAAGACGCGCGTTTAATAGAACGGTGATCTCTTTGCTACTTTCGTCGGGTCTCCGAGGTTCACACACTTTCCCGGTTTTGGCCGGTTCTTGGAAGGATTTGTGTTCTGGAGTCTTGAGAATTTATGGATCTAAACGTCGTTTCGTCGCGGACATGGGCTAAGGCCCTCGCCGCGCTGGTTTTTGGCCTGTCCAGCTTTTCTGCATTTGCGGCCATCACCATGAATGGTGCAAGTGCCAGCAGCGCGGATGATGATGACGCCACCGATCAATTCATCGTCAAACTGAGAGACCCCTCGCCGGGTCAAATTGCGCGCAGCATTCAGGAGATGTCTGCCTCGGCGGCGGTCAACCTGACTTATTCGCGGCAGATGTCAGGCAGCTCCCATGTGGTGAAAATCCCGAAAAAGCTGAAGAAACTCGAGGCGGGCGCGCTCGCCCAATTGATCGCACAGCATCCAAATGTCGCCAGCGTGGAACCTGATAGCCGCATGCATCCCCAACTATTGCCGAACGACCCCATGTATGCCCAGCAATGGCATTACCATGAATTGGCCGGCGGCATCAATTTGCCTTCCGCCTGGGACATTACAACCGGCTCAAGCAGCATTGTGGTGGCCGTGATTGACACCGGCATCCGCACTCACGCAGATTTGGCGGGTCGCGTGCTGCCTGGCTATGACTTCATCGCCGATCTCACAACGGCCAACGATGGCAATGGACGTGATGCAGACCCCAGCGATTCAGGCGACGCTGGCTGTGGCAAAAGCACCAGTACCTGGCACGGGACGCATGTCGCCGGCACCATCGGCGCAGCCAGCAACAACAGCAGCGGCGTCTCAGGGATAAGTTGGGGCTCTAAAATACTGCCGCTTCGCGTACTCGGGGTCTGTGGCGGTTACACATCAGACATCGTCGATGC
Source organism: Rhodoferax sp. (assembly GCA_031416395.1). GTDB lineage: Bacteria > Pseudomonadota > Gammaproteobacteria > Burkholderiales > Burkholderiaceae_C > JANYCG01. Next base: position 1,293 of record JANOTO010000548.1, read on the forward strand.
GCTTCGCTGGGCCTCTGGCATTTCGATCCCCGGTGCGCCACTGAACACCACACCAGCGCGTGTCGCCAATCTGAGTCTGGGCGGGGCCAACGGAGGGTGCTCGACCACGTTTCAAAACGCGGTCAATGATGTTACGGCGCGTGGCACGGTTGTGGTTGTAGCTGCCGGCAACAGCAACGCGGACGCATCCACGTTCGAGCCGGCTAGCTGTGCCGGCGTAGTGACAGTGTCCGCGACGGGACGCAGCGGAAACCGCTCGAGCTACAGCAACTTTGGAGCAAAGGTTGCAATCGCCGCACCCGGTGGCTCCGGCTCGAACGGCGTACTGTCGACGCTCAATGCGGGGCAGGTCACGCCAGGCGCAGACAGCTATGCGTACTACCAGGGCACCAGCATGTCAGCGCCCCATGTTTCTGGAACAGCATCCCTGATGCTGTCGGCCAATCCGGCTTTGACACCGGCCCAGGTGAAGCAAATCCTGTTGAGCACTGCACGCCAGTTTCCAACCGGCACGGGTGCCGATTGCAGCACGGCACTTTGCGGGGCAGGCATTGTCGATGCAGGCTCTGCGGTCGCTGCCGCATTGGCGGCGATAGCGCCACCGCCACCGCCACCGCCAAGCTCGGTCAACCTCGCGCTGGCGACCAGCGGTGCCGTGGCCACGGCGTCAAGCACCTACAGCAGCGCCTATCCAGCCGCAGCCGTCAACAATGGCGACAGGAAGGGCAGCCTGTGGGGCCAAGGCGGCGGATGGAATGACGCAAGTTCTGGCGCCTTCCCAGACTGGGTTCAGGTGGCCTTCAACGGCAGCAAATCAATCGCCGAAATTAACGTTTTTACCATACAGGACAACTATTCAGCCCCCCAGGAGCCGACCCCGACCTTGAGTTTTAACTCCTATGGAATCGCTGATTTCGAGGTTCAGTATTGGGACGGTACAAACTGGAAAACGGTGCCCGGCGGCAGTGTCAGTGGCAACAACAAAGTTTGGCGCAAATTTTCATTTTCTCCGGTCACCACCACACGGATCAGAGTACTGGTGACCAAAGCCCTGGCAGGTTTCAGCCGGATCACAGAAATTGAAGCCTACGAGACTGCATCCACACCACCCCCTGCGCCCCCACCGACCGTCAATGTTGCATCTCAGGCCTCGGGCGCAGTCGCTTCAGCAACTTCAACACACAATGCAAGCTATGCACCCGCCGGCGCCAACAACGGTGATCACCGAGGCATCAATTGGGGCGCAGGCGGGGGCTGGAACAGTGCTGGCGGGGGGGTTTTTCCCCAAGCGCTGCAGGTCAATTTCAACGGCATGAAATCGATTTCTGAAATTGACGTGTTCAGCGTGCAGGATGCCTACAGCACGCCGTCCGAGCCGACTGCCAGCATGACCTTCAGCCTCTACGGCATTACCGATTTTGACGTTCAGTACTGGAACAGCGGAACCTGGGTTACCGTCCCCGGCGGCTCCGTGAACGGCAACAACCTGGTTTGGCGAAAGTTTACGTTCCCTTCAGTCGCAACCACCGCGATTCGAGTCAATGTGAGGAGTGCATTGGGTTCGTACGCCAGGATTGTCGAAGTGGAAGCTTACTGACAAAAACATGCCGAGTCGCGCGATGCGGCTCGGGCCTATCCTGATGCGAGATCTGTTACGGAAGTTCCGCGCTAGCCATGCGTGCCGCAATCGAGGCAGACCGGGATGCCAAGTACGATGAGTTCGACAACTTCTCAAAATACTTGGGGCGCGGCAGCATCACCGCCAGACGGGCCGCCTCAATCGGCGCCAACTTGGATGCCGGTTTTTTGAAATAGGCCTGCGCTGCCGCCTCCGCGCCAAAAATGCCTTCGCCCCATTCGACATTGTTCAGATAGATTTCAAGAATCCGCTCTTTGTTCAGCATGATTTCCAGCATGCCCGTGAGCAAAAACTCCTGCCCTTTGCGCAGCAGCGTGCGCTCGCCCGAAAGAAACAGGTTTTTAGCGAGCTGCTGGGTGATGGTGGAGCCGCCGACAATTTTTGCGGTTTTGCCAGAGGGCTTCTTGCGCGCCAGCTCGCGTGCATCAATGGCCGATTGCGTTTTGGCATTGCGCTCCCAGGCCTTCTCCAGCGCGTCCCACTCGACACCGTCATGAAACAGAAAACCGTCGTCTTCTGAGGCGATCACGGCGCGCTTCAAGTTGTCTGAAATGTCGTCGTAATCGACCCACTGTTGGCGCCAGTGCAGATCGCCTTTTTCGGTGATCAATCGCCAGATCTCCGAGCGCTCGAACGCGCTGGATTGGGGATTGACGATTGCCATCAGGCCAATGCGCGCTACAAAAAACAGTTGCAGCGCAAAAAATGCGGCGATTAAAAGCAACACCCAACGCAATACGGCTCTCATTGCGATGTCAAACGGGTTTCCAGCGTCTCATCGCGCGTGAACTTGAAGCGCGACACCACCAGAATTTGATCCGCCTTGCGCCGCATCGCCTCGTTGAACACACCAAACGGTCCGGCATTGCGGGCAATTGCCTCGGCGCGGCGATCCAGCGATCTATTGCCCGAGCTTTCGACGATTTCCGTTTGCAGTATCCTGCCGTCAAAATTCACGGTGACGATCATCGTCAGCTCGCCATAGAGCTTCTTGCCCGCGACTTCGGGGAAGTTCTCGGTGCCCTTCTCTTCAATCGCCCGACGCAGGCCGTCGTAGTAAATCGCATAGACCTCCTCGCGCGTCGCGGGGCTGATGTAGCGCTTTTTGGGCCGCGCGTTTTCCATGTTGATGCGCCGCTCGATCTCGGCCAGCAGCTTGATCAGGCGGCGGCGCTTTTCTTCGGCGGCCTGCTGGTCGGGTGTGGCACCAGGGCGGTTGGGCAGGGGCGGCGGCAACGCGGCCAGCTGATTTTTGACCTGCGCCAGCATCCGGTTTTGCTGCTCTTGCAA
>JANOTO010000549.1:0-2448 GCA_031416395.1 Rhodoferax sp.
CGGGTTTGCGCGGCCCAGGCGTAGACGGCATCAAAAACCGTGGCTGTGGTGGTGGCGGAGTATTGGGGATAGGCGGGCAAGATCAGCACACGGGTCACGCCTTGGGTTTTTAGCATGTCGAGCTGGCTGGCGATGCTGGACGCGCCATAGCGCATCGCGTGAAAGACTTTGACATGATGGCCGCGCTGCCCCAGCCAGCCTTGCAGCAGCAGGGCCTGCTTTTCGGTCCAGATTTTGAGAGGCGAGCCTTCGGGCTTCCAGATGGTGGCGTACTTGGCAGCAGACTTTGCCGGGCGCACGCGCAGGATGATGCCGTGAAGGATCAGCATCCACAGCAGGCGGGGGATTTCCACCACGCGCGGGTCGCTCAAAAATTCGGCCAAAAAACGCCGCACGGCGGCGGGCGTGGCGGCATCGGGCGTGCCGAGGTTGCAAAAAAGAACGGCGGTGGTGGGGGCGGTGCCGTGGGCAAATGGGGGTTCGGGTTTGAACGGAGAGCGGATCAGGGAAGTCATGCGCTATTTTTACCGTTATTCTTAGGCGCATCCTTATGCAAACACTAAACACCTCTCAAATCAAAGCCATCACCCTCGATCTGGACGACACGCTGTGGCCGATCTGGCCGACCATCGCACGCGCCGAGGTCGCCATGGGCGACTGGCTGCGCCCGCGCGCACCTGCCACTGCCGCGCTGCTGACGGACGCGCAAGCCCGCCTGGCCCTGCGAGAGGACGTGGTGCGTGCCAACCCCGAGATCGCCCACAACATGAGTGCGATCCGGCTGGAGTTGATTCGCCAGGGCCTGTTGCGATCCAACGAAGACCCGCTGCTTGCCCAGGGCGGATTCGATATTTTCTTTGAGCACCGCATGAAGGTCGATTTGTTTGCCGATGTGCTGCCCGCGCTGGAGTTCCTGGCGGCTCGGTTTCCGCTGGTGGCCGTGTCGAACGGCAATGCGGACGTCGCGCGAGTCGGCTTGGGCCGCTACTTTTTGAGCAGCGTGAGCGCGCATGAATTCGGTGCGCCGAAGCCTGATGCACGCATCTTTCACGCTGCAGCCGCAGCGGCGGGTGTGGCCGTACACGAGGTGCTGCATGTGGGGGATGACGCCGCGCTTGACGTACTGGGCGCCGCTGCGTGCGGCATGCAAACGGTGTGGGTAAACCGCGAAGGGCATGACTGGACGCACGACATCCACCCGCATCTCACCGTGACCGATCTGGCGCAAATCTGCGCGCGGTTTTAGGTTACAGCGCAGCGGCTGCGGCCAAGCCACTGCGCACCGCACCTTCCAGCGTGGCGGGGTACGGGCCATCCACATAGTCACCACAGGCCAGCAGTCCCGCAGCGATGTGTGCGCTCGGGCGGGCGAGGGCGGGGGTACACGCGAAGGTGGCGCGTTTTTCGACCACGGTTTGCACCATCTCTAGCGTCAACCCCAACTGTTTTTTTGCCTGCGCGTGTACCTGGGCTTGCAGCACGTCGCGCTCGCCCGTGCTGGCGCTGACGACAAATGCCAGCAACCCGGCAGGGCCGCCAAGCTGGCCGCGGTCGAACACAAACTGCGCGGGTGAATCGGCATCTTGGCCACTGCGCAGTGCGAGCATGGGCTGCGCCAGAGTCGCACCTTCACTCCAGGCGTAGACGGTGGTGATCGCCTCAAACCGAAGCCCTTTTGTGGTGGCGATCCACAGCTCGGCTTCATTGACTTTCTCAAGCAGCGACAACGCGCTGGACGCAGAGGTGGCGATGATCACGCGATCAAACTCTTCTGCGTCCAACTGCGGGCCTGCCAGCCGCCAGCCGGTGCCCGTAGGTTCCAGGTGATCCACCCGCACGCCGAGTTTCAGTTGCCCGCCACGCTGCGCCATCCAATGCCCTGCGGCCTGCGGGAACAGCGCCGTCAAATCGGTTCGGGGTAATAGCAAGTCAGAGCTTCCCGCCTGGCCAAACAGCGAATCTCGCAGTACCCGCAGGAACACGCGGCCACTGGCACGCTCTGCTGGGGTGTTGAGGGCAGAGACGCACAGCGGCTCTACCAGCTCCTGCATCACGCGCGCAGAGATTCCGCGACACAGCTTGGCGACTGAGTCGCGCTCGTCGCAATTGAACGACTTGATACGCCAGCCGATGGCAGCGCGAACCAGAGAAGCCTTGTCCGCCCAAGTCCAACCGCGTGCCGTGGTAATGCCTGCGATGGCGTTGAAAGGCGCAGGCCAGGGCGGTAATTGGAAGCCTGTGCGATCCGGAAACTGGAGCACCAGAGGCAAACGCAGCAATCCATCGCCGATATCAACGCCGACTTGACGCATTAAGCGCAGTGTCTCGCTGTACGCGCCAATCAGGATATGCTGGCCGTTGTCTAACGTGACTTTTTGACCATTGGGCAGAGTCGCTTCCAGAGCACGGGCGCGTCCACCGAGTGTTTTGGAGGCTTCGAAAATCGTC
>JANOTO010000550.1:0-1523 GCA_031416395.1 Rhodoferax sp.
GTCGAATCCGCGGCCTGCGCTGGCCGCTCAGGACATCGAAGTCATCACCATCACACCTGCGAATGACACCTCAGGCCAAGCCTGGCAACGCTACGGTTTGCCCGATGCGCAGGCACAGGGCCTGGTACTCATCCGCCCAGACGGCTACGTGATGGGCCGCTGGCGCGCGCTGGATGCGCAGTCTGTACTCAATGCCCTGCAAGCCCAAGGAGTAACGCAATGACCGATTCCGATCTTGATCAGGCCTACACCGCGCTGTGTACCGCGATGGCAAAAGTCGGTGAAGCGCAGACCCCCCTGTTTTTAAGCATGGTGTGTTTGTCGCTGATGAGCCGGTTTGACGAGGCTGGTGAAGTGTTGCCGTTGATTGCCAATGCGCAGGCTCAGTGCGAAGGCGGGCCAGTTGAATGCGTGGCTCGATAGCTGGGGTACAGCGGCTGAGCTGCCGACGTAAGCTCAAGACCTCTTACGCATCCGCTGCTTCGAAGGCGGCGACCGGGACTGAACGTTTGACCGCGACTGACTTTCTCAGCGCTTTGATTCGTTCAATCTCGTGCATGGTCTGAGCAGAAAAATATGACTCGCCACAATTGGAACAAGACCACATCGGAATGGCCTCCACAACCAAAAGGGCAGCACCTTTGTCGAAGCTTCGCGTGACGTGTTTGAGGTGCAGCGCGCTGCTGCCACAGTGCTCGCATAAGTGCTCAGCAGATGTAGACCGTGATGACAATGAGTTTGCCGGTGAAACCAAGCTTGATGACCGCTTCGGCAGACTCGCCACCGAGGGTGATGCCTTCAATGACGTATTTGATTTCGCGGGTTTTGGCATCGCGTTGCCGCGCGGCGATTTGGCCCGTGAGGATGACGTTTTCGAGGTCGAGGATAGTGAGGTGGTCATCGTCAAGCTCTTCGGCTGCGTGGGTTGAAACAAAATAGTTCAGCGTGCGGATGAGGTGTCGGAAATGGCTGATGGTTGCTTGGGCCATGGGACAGTATACGGAACTGGTAGCATTTTCAGGGCTGCTTGTCTGAGGCTTTGATGCTTCGAGCTTGAAAAAATCAACGCCAATGTTGCTTAGTGCCAGCGTGGCTTTGTCGCCTTCCTCGCTAAAGGCAAGTTCTGAGGGTGGCGGCAAGCAGCGTCAGATGCATTGCGGGCTAACGAGAAACGTTGATCCGACGCGCTGCCATGCCCGTCTTGGGCAGCGAACAGAAACGCGGCGGATAAATCTTGTTGAACCGATCTGCTGTCCTGAAGACGCGCTGGGCTGACAACTTTTTCGATCTGTTCGTGTTTGGACCGCGAGACAGTATCAACAGCCGGACTCCTGATAAGCTGTGTCACAAGCAACCCAGAACCACCATGAACCTCCACGACCTCAACGCCCATGAACTGCTGCGCGCTTATCGCACGCGCGCCCTTTCGCCTGTGGAGGTGACGCGAGCAGTGTTGGCGCATATTGAGGCTTGGGAGCCGCATTTGCATGCGACTTATTTGTTGCGACCAGAAGTGGCGCTGG
>JANOTO010000551.1:0-4269 GCA_031416395.1 Rhodoferax sp.
CCCGAAGTTTGACGATGTCAAGCCGCAAATCGCGCAGCAATTGCAGCAGCAAAAACTGGCGAAGTACCAGGAAGACTTGCGCTCCAAAGCGAAGATCGAATAATCGACACCTTCGGGCAGTTTTTCAGCGCGGGGCGACAACCCACGCGAACCCCATCAGCGCGCCAATCATCAGCGGCTGATGGATCATGTAAAAACTCAAGCTCCATTGGCCCAGCTTTGCCAGCCACTGCCACACGGCTGGGCTGCGATGGGGCAGACTCAACCATCGAAGCTTGCGGCGCATGGCCCACGCGCCGGCAGCCGCTCCCCACACCATTCCACTCAGCCACGGCAGCAGCGGCACGTAGTCTTCGGTATAGGGTTTGCGCGTCACCCAGCCGATCCAGTTGAGCGATTTGCTGTTGAGAAGATGGGCCATGTCCGCCGACAAGCTCAACTGCCCCGCCATCCAGCCAGCCATCACAAGCACGGCCCCCATCACCCAAAGCCAATGCCCCAGAGGTACGGTCAACCGGACGATGATCAGCATCACCAGCATGCCGTGCAGTACGCCAAAGTAGATGAAAGTCTTGGGAAACATCCAATAGGAGCCCGCAGTGACCAGCAATGCGCACACCGCAATCTGTGACCACCGCCTCCAAAAGCGCTGCCAGCTTTGGCCCTGGCTCACTGCGATCGCCTGGCTGAAACCTGCGGTGAACAAAAACAGGCTCAGGATGCAGGTGCGCTGCCAAGTCCAGAACGGGTCGCTGTAAAAGTCCTGCTTGATGTAGCCAAAATTATTCAGATCGAAGCACAAGTGAAACAGGGCCATCCAGACCATAGCGAAGCCGCGCAGGGCATCAATGCCGTCCAGGCGGACGACCGGCGCGACCGACACGACCTTTGCAGCGCTACTCAACCGCTTTGACCATTTGGCCCGGCTTGGGCTCACCGCCGCCATAAAAGCCGTTGATCAGCCGGAGCTGAGTTTCTGCGTCTGCCAGCGGTGAAGTTCGTGCCATCTCTGCAAAACCGCCACGCGGGTAAGCGACTTGCCGCAGGACCCAAGGCCGGGCGGCGACGCGCTCGGCCGACGACAGAACGCGAAACGAGTTTTGCGCTTCTTGCATCTGCGGGCGTGCGCGCTGCTGGGCGGCAGCATCTTTGGCTGCATAGTTCATCAGGTACATCGCGTTGTTGGGGCCGCTCACGATGGTCAATTCAACCGGCTGAGGTCGGCCTTGCGCATCAGAGCGCGCACCCGCGAAATGCGTAGCCTGCAAGCCGTTGATCACCAGGCGATCCGCACTGCCCTGGGTTGGTTTGACCAGATTGCGAATGACTTCCTCGTGAGTTCTTCCCGCCTGTGCCGGTACGCTTTTGAGCACCAAAGCCGCATCGCTTTGAGGATTGACCAGAGCGAGTTGATCCGCACTGTTCTGGATCTTCCACCCGGCTGGTGCCGTCAGGGCGAAGCCCAACCCTTCGTGGTAAAAATTGCGCCCGCGTGTCACGCCCTGCTCCGGGCCTTCGCCAAAGGTGATGCCGTTGATGGCCTGCAAAAAACGGGCTCGGCCATCGTCGGAATAGTTGCCTTTGTACTTGGCGGCCAGTTCGGTGATGCTTTGCAGGCGCTGGTCGTTGCTGGGGTGCGATGCCAACCAGCTATTTCCAGCAGGCGCAGCACGGCCCGCTTTGGCGGCCTGGTCAGCAGCAAAGCGCTCTTGATTCTTCAGCACGTTGATCACGTTGATCATGTTTTTAGGGTCGTAGTTGCTGCGCGCCAGGTACTCGGCACCCAAACTGTCAGACTGCAGCTCTTGCTCGCGCCCGTAGGTTGCGACATAGCCTGCTGCCGCGGTTTGCGACACCTGGCTGGCCGCCTGCCCAGCGCCGGCCACGCCGCGCGATTCCAGCACCGCACCAAGCACGGTTGCCGCTAGCACGCCCAGGCCCGCATCCTGCTGGCGCGTCGCCCGCTGCGCACCGTGGCGCGCGGTCACATGGCCGATCTCATGGCCAAGCACGCCTGCAAGATCACCTTCATCTTCCATGTAGGCCATGATGCCTCGCGTGATGTAAACAAAGCCACCGGGCAGCGCGAAGGCGTTGATCTCCGGGCTGTCCAGCACGGTGAATGTCCATTTGAGCTGGTTGCGGTGTGACTGCTTGGCCAGGCGCTGACCCAAGTCGTTCACATACGCTTGCAGTCGCGGGTTGTTCAGTGCGCCGTACTCTTTGAGCACTTCGGCATGAGCCTTTTGGCCCTCGGCGACTTCATCGGCCTCACTCATGACAGAGCGCTCCGCTTGGCCGGTGACAGGGTTGACCACGTTGGTGCCGCAGGCGCCGAGCAAGCTTGCCGCACAAATCAGGCTGAGGGTAAATTGACGCATTTTGGATTCTCCATGGGTTTGAGTGGCCGTCTTTGACCGGCTTGGAGGTGCATTTTGCATTGTCGGCGAGCCGCTGTATGTGCGCTAACCGACAATCCACCCATGACTACCCGATTCAACACATTAGCCCTCAACCCCGCCACCTTGTCCAACCTGGAGCAGCTCGGCTATACCGAGATGACCCCGATCCAGGCCGCAAGCCTGCCCCCAGCGCTGGCAGGCAAAGACCTCATCGCCCAAGCCAAAACTGGCAGTGGCAAAACCGCTGCGTTTGCGCTGGCCCTGTTGGCCCGGCTCAACCCGCGCTGGTTTGCGGTGCAGGCCTGCGTGCTGTGCCCGACGCGGGAGCTGGCAGACCAGGTGACGGTGGAGATTCGCCGACTGGCCCGGGCGGAAGAAAACATCAAAGTCGTCACCCTGTGCGGCGGCGTGGCCCTGCGCGGCCAGCGCGCATCGCTGGAGCACGGCGCGCACGTCGTTGTGGGCACGCCGGGTCGCATCATGGATCATCTGGCGCGCGGTTACTTGACGCTCGAGTCGCTCAACACGCTGGTGCTCGACGAGGCGGATCGTATGCTGGACATGGGTTTCTTCGAGGACATTGCCACAGTCACCAAGCAAACGCCCAAAGAGCGCCAAACCCTGCTGTTTTCCGCAACTTACCCTGAAGGCATCGAAAAGCTGGCCAAGCAGTTCATGCGCGACCCGGTGCAGATTAAGGTCGAAGCGCAGCATGCCGAGAGCCTGATTGAGCAGCGTTTTTATGAAGTCACCCGCGCGAATCGCTTTGAAGCCGTTGCCGCGCTGCTGAACCACTTCCGCCCCGTTTCCACCCTTGCCTTTTGCAACACCAAACAGCAGTGCAAAGACCTCATCGTTCATTTGCAAGCGCAGGGCTTCAGCGCGCTGGCGCTCTACGGCGAGCTGGAGCAGCGCGAGCGCGACCAGGTGCTGGCGCAGTTTGCCAACCGCAGTTGTTCAGTGTTGGTAGCAACCGACGTGGCCTCACGCGGGCTGGACATCAACCAGCTGGAGGCGGTGATCAATGTCGATATCACGCCCGATGCTGAAATCCACGTCCATCGCATTGGCCGCACCGCGCGCGCGGGCGAATCAGGCCTGGCGCTGAGCCTGGCCTCGATGAACGAGATGGGCTTTGTCGGCAAAATCGAGCAGTACCAAAACCGCCCTTCGGTATGGCACAAGCTGGACGAACTCACCCCCACCGGCAAAGGCCCGCTCTTGCCGCCCATGTCAACGCTACAGATTCTGGGTGGAAGAAAAGAGAAAATCCGCCCCGGCGACGTGCTGGGAGCGCTGACCGGCACGGACGGCGGCGCAGCCTACACACGCGAGCAGATTGGCAAAATTCAGGTGACGGAGTTTTGCACCTTTGTCGCCGTGGCGCGGGAGGTAGCAAACGCGGCTTGCGAGAAGCTCAATGTGGGGAAGATCAAGGGAAAGAGCGTCAAAGTGCGGGTGATGTCGGGCCGCGATGATTGAGGATGTTTGGAAGGTTGATATACCCAAATAAGGTATGTTGAACACTTAAAGCTGTGTTTGAGCGCAGATTTGTAATACTTTTGGCATCTAGCTCTCGTATATGCTGCGTAAATAGCTGCATTATTTATAGCACATCATCCTCCACCTGCTCCCCCGCCTCGTACAAACACTCACGCCCGAGGCGATCCATGCACAGCTCGGCTGTCCAGGGCAGCATGAGCGAGCCGCAGCGGGAGTCGCGGTACATGCGCTCCAGCGGCAGGCTCTTGAGCATGGCCTGCCCGCCGCAGGTGCGCACCGCCAGGCGGCAGATGTCGTTGGCGTTCTCCATGATGCTGTAGTGCGCCGCGTACAGGCCAAGACGGATTTCCTTGCTCGGATCGAC
>JANOTO010000552.1:0-5710 GCA_031416395.1 Rhodoferax sp.
CAAAGTCGGCGCAGACAGCGGTCTGGAAGCTACGCTTAAGTTTGACTGCGACGCCGATGGCTGTATCTACATTGATGGCAAGGCCACGCCCAACACCGTCAGCAACGCCAATTCCGAAGCTGACTGCACCGTTGGCATCACGCTGGAAAACCTCACCGCCATGCTCAATGGCGACCTGGACCCCGTCACTGGCTTCATGGGCGGCAAGCTCAAGGTGGCGGGCGACATGAGTGTGGCCATGCGCTTGCAACGGGTGGTCTAAGCCTTGCGCACAGACCCGTCCGCCGCGCAGGCCGCTCAGGCCTTTGTGGATTCGCACCGCGAGGAGGCCAGCTCTGAACTGTTTGGCATCTCTGACCTATGCACCGAGTTTGGCATTACCCTGCGCGCCTTGCGTTTCTATGAAGACAAGGGCCTACTTGCACCCCGGCGAGTTAGTGGAGCGCGCGTCTACACCCGGCGTGATCGGGCGAGGCTGTCGCTCATACTGCGCGCCAAGGCCATCGGCTCGCCGCTGTCTGAAATCAAGCGGTATCTGGATTTGTACGGTGACCATGGCGAAGGCCGAATCCAGCAGTTGAACTATGTGATCACTCGCACCGACGCTGCAATCGCCGAGCTGGAGCAAAAGCGCACCCGCATCGATGAGACCCTGGCCGAGCTTAAAGTCATCAACGCGAGTTGCCGCAAGCAGATGGAGGCGCGCAGCCGGGGCAAGGCTAAGAAATCCGGTTGATACAAGACGAACACGATGGATAGAAACCCCACAACGCGGCCATTTGCTACTTTGTTACGGCGTCGTCCAATATCTCGATCCAATGCCGTACCTGCGTGTCCGTGCCGCTCTGCAGATGCGTGATGCAGCCAATGTTTGCGCTGACGATCACCTTAGGCTGTAGGGCCTCCAAGTAACCCAGTTTGCGATCGCGCAGCTGGTACGCCAACTCGGGGTTCAGCACCGAATACGTTCCGGCTGAGCCGCAGCATAAATGCGGTTCGTTCAGCGCGGTTTGGATGTTGAAGCCCAGCGCGTTCAGATGTTTCTCCACGTCACCCTTGAGTTGCTGACCGTGCTGCAACGTGCATGGCGGGTGGAAGGCGGTGAGGCTATCGGCCTCGCCACTCAAATTGACTTTGCCGCGCAGCTTTTCAGCCAGTTCGGGCAACCACTCGCTTAAATCTCTGGTCAATTCGCTGATGCGCTTGGCCTTGCCGGCGTAAGCGGCATCGTCTTGCAGGATGTGGCCATATTCCTTGACGGTGACGCCGCAGCCCGAGGCGTTCATCAGGATCGCTTCGGCAGCACCTTGACCTTCAAGATGCGGCCACCAGGCATCAATGTTGTCGCGCATTTGGGCTTTGCCGCCGTCTTGGTCGTTCAGATGAAACTTGACGGCTCCGCAGCAGCCTGCGTTGGCAGCAAACACGCTTTGCACGCCGATAGCATCAAGCACGCGGGCGGTGGCGCGATCGATGTTGGGCATCATCGACGGCTGCACGCAGCCTTTGAGCAACAGCACTTTGCGCGCGTGGGTTTGCGTGGGCCATGCACCCCCGTCTTGCCGCGCGGGCACTTTGTTTTTGAGCGACGCAGGCAGCAGGCCCCGCACCATTTGGCCGATCTTCATCGCGGGGCCAAACAGCGGCGAGGGCAGGCCTTCTTTCAAAGCCCAGCGCAGGGCTTTTTCAGACGTCGGGCGGGGCACTTTGGCATCGACCAGCTTGCGGCCAATATCGACCAGATGGCCATAGTCCACGCCGCTGGGGCATGTGGTTTCGCAGTTGCGGCACGTCAGGCAGCGATCCAGATGCACTTGGGTCTTGCGGGTCGGCGTGGCACCTTCGAGTACCTGCTTCATCAGGTAGATGCGCCCGCGTGGGCCGTCCAGCTCGTCGCCCAGAATCTGGTAAGTGGGGCACGTGGCGTTACAAAAGCCGCAGTGAACGCACTTGCGCAAAATGTCCTCGGCGGCGATGCCATCAGCGGTATTTTTGTACTCGGGCGAGAGGGTGGTTTGCATGGACTTACGATGGATGACTGGTTGGGTATAACGGAACTCAAAATTTCAGGAGGTGCCTCAGGTCAGCCAGCAGAGGCGGCAGCGAGAGCAGCAGTAGCAGGCTGGCCAATGGCACGACCCAAATGAAGCCGATGTATTTGAAGCCGCTGGCACCCACCAGGCCGCCCAGCATGAACGCGCTGAGCAATCCTGCATAAAGCTTCAGCTTGGCTCGGTTCGCACGCACTTTAGAGGCCTGGGGTTCGCCGGTTCGGTTCCAGTAGAAAAGCTTACCAAGCTCGATGCCCAGGTCTGTGATCACGCCGGTCATGTGCGTGGTACGGATGGTGGCCGACGATATTTTGGTGACCAATGCGTTTTGCAGCCCCATCACGAAGGCAAGAATTAACACCGTGAACGGCACGGCAAAGGGTGTCTGTCGGTCGAACGTGGCACCGATCAGACCGAACAGCAGCAGCAGAACCGCTTCAATCACCAGCGGCAGCGCGTACTCGCTTTGCAAGTGGTTTTGACGTGCCCAATTGACCAGGATGGCAGTGGCAGCGGCCCCTGCAGTGAAAGACAGCAGCGCCCCGGCAGCACCCAGCACAAGCTTGATGTTGCCCAGCACCAGACTGTCCGCCACCATGGAGGCAAACCCGGTCATGTGTGAGGTGTACATGCCCACCACGAGAAATCCACCGGCGTTGATGGCCCCCGCGTTGAAGGCCAGCAAGTTGCCCAGCATCCGGTCCGTGGCAAGCGTTCGATGTTGGCTGGCAAGATGGCCCAGGCGTTGCATGGTCGCTACCGCGCTTCGGGGAACAGGCGGTTGCGGCCAAAAATATTTGCGGGATCGAACTCGGCTTTGAGGCGGTAGTGAATCGTGTCGAGCGGCGGCTTCAGGGGGTCAAACACGGCGATTGCACTTTTCGAATGGGAAGGATCCGCCACAAACAGCGTGGCATTGCCGCCCGCCCCATTGGCTGCAACGCGCAGCTTGTGTGCGGCTTGCGCATCGCCAGCCGCCACCCACACCCAGCGCTGGCCACCCAGCCAGTCGATCATGGTGGCCCCCACGTTCAGCGGTGCGCTGGTTTGCGGCACCGACAGCCGCCACAGATCGTCGCCTCGCGCAAAACCTTCGGTGAACCAGGGCAACTGCAAGTCACGAGCGGCTGACCAATCGGCCGTGGTCTGGGGTGAATCGACGCGTTCACCGGGGACTTCTTTCAGGAGCCGGGCAATCGCCGCCTTCACCGCAGCTACAGCACCGCGCAGGCGCAAGTAAAGCGTCGGCGCGCCCGCATCCATCACCCAGGAGCTGGCGTTCAGCGGCAGCGGCTGGCCCGCCCATTCATTGAGTTTGCGAAGCGCCGTGGCTTCGTCCAGACGAAAGCGCAGCGTGGCTTCAGCGGGGAGCACAGGCAGCACTTTGAGCGAGACCTCAGTGATCACCCCCAGCGTACCCATGGAGCCCGCCATCAAGCGCGAGACGTCATAGCCTGCCACGTTCTTCATCACCTGGCCGCCGAAGGTCAGCAGATCGGCGCGACCACTAAGAATCTGCACGCCCAGCATGTAGTCGCGCACGCCGCCTGCGGTGGCGCGTGCGGGGCCGCTCAAGGCTGAGGCGACCATGCCGCCAACGGTTGCCACACTGTCGGCCGAACTGATCTGGTAGTGCGGCGGCTCAAACGGCAGGCATTGGCCTTTTTCGGCCAGCGCCGCCTCCAACTCAGCCAGCGGCGTGCCCGCACGCACGGTCACCACCAACTCGCTCGGCTCGTAACTGGTGATACCAGTGAACGCACGGGTGTCCAGCACCTCGCCTTGCAACGGCCCGCCGTAAAAGTCTTTGCTGCCGCCACCACGAATGCACAGGGGTGACCCGCTTGCCGCTGCGGCGCGGACTTTATCAATGAAGGGTTGCAATGTCAGCATGCGGAGTCCACTTGAATCGTCATCTCGCGGGTCATGGATTCTCCAGGCTGCAAGACCTGCACGCCCAAGGCGTCGGCGCTGGCAACGCCCTGGGTCATGAGATTGATGGCATTGTTGACGTGGCTGACCGGCTCGATGGCGATGCAATCGTGCGCTGCGTTGGTGAACACCACCAGGCGCGTCATGTTGCTGGTGATGCGGGCGTGCAGAAGATCGTCTTGCAAATGTAGCGCGCCGCTCCAACCGTCAAAGCAGTGATCGACATCCAGCGTGGCGCAATCTACGGTGATACCGCTAGAGGCGCTGCGGTGGGTGGGCAGCTTCAGCGCGTCCATCTCCCAGCGGCCTGTGGCCTGAAACGCGATGCGGCTTTTGGCGCGCTTCACAAAATAGGGGTGCCAACCCAAGCCCACCGGGGTTGCGTGGGCGGATTGGTTGGTAATGCTCAAGGTCATCTCCAGCGCGTTGTCAGACAGGCGAAATGCCTGCGTGGAGTCGAACGCAAAGGGCCAGGCGCCGTCCGGTTTGTGTTGGTAGTTCAGCAGGGCGTAGCGGTCAGTGGCCTCGATCACATCCCAAGGCCGCGTCCAGCCGACTCCGTGAATGGCATGCGGCTCGGTGCCAAAGTTCTTGATCAACGGATGGTTGGTGCCGTCCCACGCAAGGGTGGCGTGCGCGATGCGGTTGGAAAACGGCACCAGCGGATAGCTGCCGGATGTGCGGGCGGTCAGCAAGGCCTTGGCACCGGGGGAGCGCAATACCGGCACGTCGCCAAACCACAAGCCCGCAATGCAGCCACCCAAACCGGGAGCAATCTCGCAGCGAAACGGGTGGGCTATCAGGGTGATGGGCGCGCTCATGGACGACGGGTCTCCTTTGCAGCATTGTGCACTGCCCATCGTGATCGAAAAGTAAAAAGACTTCCATGAAAAAAGCCCGCAAAGGCTTGCACCTTTGCGGGCTTGAAGAGTCTCTTTACCTTGGAGAAACTCAGTTCGAGAAACCAATCAACGGTTGTAAGCCGTTTCGCCGTGGGATGTAATATCCAGGCCTTCGCGCTCGTCTTCTTCGGAGACACGCAAGCCGATAACGAGATCGATCAGCTTGAAGGCGATGAACGCTACGACAGCAGACCACACGATGGTGATCAGCACGCCTTGCAACTGAATCCACACTTGGCCACTAATGCTGTAGCCTTCGCCAACCTTGTTGGCCACGTAGTCATACACGCCCGTGCCGCCCAACGACGGGGCTGCAAACACGCCGGTGAGCAATGCGCCGACGATACCGCCCACGCCATGCACGCCAAAAACGTCGAGCGAATCATCGGCACCGAGCATGCGCTTCAAGCCATTAACGCCCCAAAGGCAAGCGAAGCCAGAGATCAAACCAATGACAATCGCGCCCATCGGGCCGACGAAGCCGCAAGCAGGCGTGATCGCTACCAAGCCAGCCACTGCACCAGAGGCTGCACCTAGCATCGAAGCCTTGCCTTTGGAGAGCGCCTCGCCGGTAATCCAAGCCAGAGCTGCAGCAGATGTCGCCACCAAGGTGTTGATGAAGGCCAATGCTGTCAAACCATTGGCTTCAAGGTTGGAGCCGGCGTTGAAGCCAAACCAGCCAAACCACAACATCGAAGCGCCTACCATCGTCAACGTCAAGCTGTGGGGTGTCATAGATTCTTTACCGTAGCCAATGCGCTTGCCAATCACATACGCACCCACCAAACCAGCCACAGCGGCGTTGATGTGAACCACGGTGCCGCC
>JANOTO010000553.1:0-3958 GCA_031416395.1 Rhodoferax sp.
GTTTGTGAAGATGGCTCCGTTCACCAGTCCTACTTGAACCGTGCGATCCACCGCGCTGGGGTTGTCGGTCGAATTTCGGAACGTAATCGCCTGCAACGCCAGCAGATAGTTGGCGGGGGTGGCTGTGCCAGACAGCGAGACCGTAATTTGGCCGCTCACCGAGGTGTTCACGCTGGCGACGATGCCGCTGGGGAACGTGAAACCGGTACCAAAAGGCTGGCCGCTCACCAGCAGTTGGTCACCCACCAACGCATTGGTGAGCGTCACCGTACCGCCGGTGAAGGTTGCAGGACCCGACCCAACGGTGACATCGGTATCCACCACGCTGACGGCGGCCCCGTTTTCGGTGAAAGTGGTCTGGTAATTGTTTCCGGTGGAAAGCGATGAGTTGTTGCCGTCAAGATCCAGCACATACAACTGGGTTACAACAGGGCTGATGAAAACAACTGCGCCTGATCCATCGTGGTCGAAAAAGCGAAATGCAGTGGTGCCTGACCTGTAAACGAAGTCCACAGTCGGAACATTGGCCCAACTGAACCTGATGGCAGAAGTCGGGCCACCATTCTCGTTTTGGGTGCCCGTTGCAGTAACTTGATTGCCAGACGTGGTGACGAGCAGGTTGCTGGGCGTATCAACTGCGTACGAAGTCAGGCCAAAATTGGTCGATGCCGAAACAGATTCAGTCAGAATCGGGCCATCGATGTCGTTGACCGCGATGCTGAAGTCGGCTGGTGTTGCCACTAAGCCCGTAGCTTGGTCAAGAATCTCCCATCGAACGGTGATAGTTGCGCCACCCGCGTTGCCCGTCAGTTCGATCCGAGGTTGTGTGCCATTCCGTGAAAAAACGATCGTGTCATTGGTATCGCCCGCCGCAACGCTGGTCACGGTGGCTCTGAGCATGACCGCAACGCCATTCACCGTGCCCACGTTGGCATAGGTGGCAACGGTGCCAACAATGGTTGCGCCGCCACCGGGAACGACCACCGGTGCCGTGTTTGCCGTGATGACAAGTGCCGCCAGCGTTCCCTGGTAGGCTGCCTGCGCCTGCTTGTCCAACGCCAAATCCGCTTCAATCGACCCCGTTTGCCGCTCCAGCACCCAGTTGCCGCCCTTGGCCGCATTGCCGGTCACGTCAATAGAGCTGGCCACATCTGCACCTGTCAGCGTCGCCAGCGTGTCCGTGGCTAAACCGCCTAGGTCGCCCTGACCAAAATTGCAACCATAAATCAAAATGTCAGCATCACCCGACAACGCAGCCTTGATCTGCGCCAACTCATCCGCATGCTCAGCGAGCATACTGGCTCGCGTTAGCGCGGCATTGCCCAGGCGCAGTTGTCCCACGTCGCCGTGGCTCAATATGTGAATGGCGGTGACATCTTTACGGCCTGCGAGCGCTTGGGCGATCTGCTCCACACCGTCGCGGTTGGCATCCAGAATGATGACTTCGCCGGATTTGCCACTCAGGAAGGCGCGCACATCTTGCACGGAGGCATCGATGAAGATGATTTCGGTGCTTAGGCTTGTGACGGTACCGACAGCTTTTGGCGTGTCTGCGTCGTTTGATTCAGTGTTCTCTGGCCCGTCGGCGCGCTCAGTCTTGCCTGTTTCGGCAATTTGTTTGACCACCGCCACCGCTTCTCTAACGGCAGGCGGCACAAACAGGCTAAGCTGTTGAAAGCGCTCGGTGATGTCTAGGGAGTAAACATCGGCGGCAGAGGTACCGCCCGCACCGTCAAAAACGATGCGTGGTTCGAGCGCCAGCCTGGGGTTGCTGGTACGTTGAGGTTTGCTCTTTGATGTACCTGATGTGCCACGACGATTCGTCATTTTTTTTCCCGATTGCAGCCCGGATGGGCCGAAATTTGCTCTTAAAAGCGAACTGCCCACGGTATGTGTGCCAACTCACAGACAGCAGGAAAACGGTTTCAGTCGGATTATGACTATCAAGTCGCTGCACAAAAAGAAAACGGGTGCGGAATCTACTTATTTGCGTGACATATTACATATTCCGTAACAGTGTTTTTTTTTTGCCTTAATTTTTAAGGGTAAACCCGATGATCGACCTGCACTACTGGCCCACCCCCAACGGATGGAAGATTTCCATCATGCTCGAAGAGTGCGGACTGCCCTATCGATTGATTCCAGTGAATATTGGCAAGGGCGAGCAGTTCACGCCGGAGTTTTTGGGCGTAAGCCCCAACAATCGCATGCCGGCTATCGTCGATCACAACCCCGCTGGCGGCGGCGCACCCGTCGCAGTGTTTGAGAGCGGTGCCTGCTTGCTGTACTTGGCCGAGAAGACCGGGCAGTTCATGCCCAGCAGTCTTCGCGAGCGCTACGCCGTGACGCAGTGGCTGATGTGGCAGATGGGCGGGCTGGGGCCGATGGCCGGCCAAAACGGACACTTCTTGCTGTATGCGCCCGAGAAGATTCCTTACGCGATGGAACGCTACGCCAAAGAGGTGGACCGACTTTACGGCGTGCTGGACGCGCAACTGGGTCGCACAGCGGCATTCGTGGCGGGTAGCAGCTATTCGATTGCCGACATGGCCATCTTCCCGTGGGTGCGCACGCACAAGGCTCAGCAGGTGGACTTGGACAAATTTCCGCACGTGCATCACTGGTACAACGCGCTGTTTGAACGCCCCGCCACCAAGCGCGGGCTGGACGTGGGCAAAGAGCTGCGCGCGGGCATGCTGACCGAGGAGGCGCGCAAGGTGCTGTTTGGGCAGACGGCTCAAAGCGTGAAAGCGGGCGATCACAAACTTTGAAAGTGACTGACATGTCAAAAGCCAACATGATTGAATTATTCTTCGATTGCAGCAGCCCGTGGACCTACCTTGCGTTTCACAACATCCAACCGTTGGCGCGCGAGCTGAACGTGCCGATCCACTGGAAGCCGATTTTGGTGGGTGGTATTTTCAATAGCGTGAACCCCAGTGTGTATGAAATGCGCAAGCACCCTGTGCCTGCCAAGCAGGCCTACATGCTCAAAGATCTGCAAGACTGGAGCAGCGCCGCTGACTTAAAGATCGTGATGCCGCCCAAGGTGTTCCCGGTCAACAGCGTGAAGGCGATGCGCGGCTGCATCTGGTTGTTGCAGCAGGAGGCATCGGTTGAAAAACCGGCGATGGTGAGGTTTGCCAAAGCCGTCTTTGAAGCCTACTGGACACGCGAAGAAGACATCTCGCAAGATGCCGTGCTAGCCGACATTTGCGAGAGCCTTGGAGTGGACGTGAAAGCTTTTTTTGAAGGCATCGGCCAAAGCGCCATCAAAGACCAGCTCAAAGCTAACACCGAAGAAGTCATCTCGCGCGGCGGATTTGGCTCGCCCACGATGTTTGTCGGCGACGACATGTATTTCGGCAATGACCGGCTGGGGTTGTTGAAGGAAGCGGTATTGAAGAAAAATTAACCCAAGAGTTCATTTTTACAAGAAAATGAACCCCCAGGTTAATTTTTGCTGTTAGAAACGAAAAAAAGGCCGATTTATGAAAAAAATCGGCCTCCAGCTCTCGAATATCATACATAAAGTGCTATTTACTATATAGCACTTACGACACTTTTCAGCGCATCATCCCATGTGCAAACCGCCGTTGACCGAGAAGTCCGCGCCGGTGGTGTAGCCGCCCTCTTCCGAAGCCAGCCAGGCGATGATCGAGGCAATCTCGCTCGGCTTGCCGAGGCGCTTGACGGGGATGGTGGCGACGATCTTGGCCAGCACGTCTTCGCGGATGGCATTGACCATGTCGGTGCCGATGTAGCCTGGGCTCACGGTGTTCACCGTCACGCCCTTGGTCGCCATCTCCTGCGCCAGCGCCATCGAGAAGCCGTGCATACCGGCTTTGGCGGCGGAATAGTTGGTTTGCCCAGCTTGGCCTTTTTCGCCGTTGACACTGCTGATGTTGATGATGCGGCCCCAGCCCTTGTCCACCATATCGGCCACGACCTGCTTGGT
>JANOTO010000554.1:0-2155 GCA_031416395.1 Rhodoferax sp.
GCGGGCACCGGCATACTGCATCACGACATTGCCACCCAGGCTGTGGCCGACCAGATCGACGGGCTTTTCGGGCGAATAGTGATCCAGCAAAAAATCGAGGTCGGCCATGTAATCGGGGAACCAGTAGTTGTCCACCGGGGCGGCGGTGGTCAGCCCGTAGCCGCGCCAATCGGGGGCGATGATGTGGCGACCTTTCACAAATTCGTCGCCGAACGCATCGACCAAAAACTGGTAACTGGCCGCAACGTCCATCCAGCCGTGTACGAGCACCAGCGGGACGAGCGCGGGGTTGGGCTTGCCCCACACGCGCACGTGGTAGCTCAGATTGCGAATAGGGACAAACTCACTGTGGGAGATGCGTTGGGCTTGGTACATTGCGTAGATGATAAACAAGACGCTTGAACTCTCCAGTCAAAACCGTGACAACTATGCGCAGCTTCACGGCAGCTTCCAGTGGCATGTGCCTGATCGCTTCAACATGGCGCAGGTGTGCTCCGCGCGCTGGGCGGCCTCTGCGGATGCTGCTGAAAACACAGCCATCTGTGAATATTACTCAGAAGCAGGCGCGCGCAGCTACTCTTTTGCTCAACTTCAACGGCAAGCAAATCAGCTCTCCAACCTGCTCGCGCAACACGGCGTGAAGCGCGGCGACCGGGTCGCCATCGTCATGCCGCAGCGCTTTGAAACAGCTGTAGCCTACATGGCGGTGCTGCAAATGGGGGCGGTGGCGATGCCGCTCTCTATGTTGTTTGGGCCGGATGCGCTGGAGTTCCGCCTAATGGACAGCGAGGCGGTGCTGGCGATTTGCGATGACTGCGTTGTAGATAGCCTGAGGGCCGTGCAAGTGAATTGCTCTCAACTGCGCGCCGTTCTGTCGATGAGTGCAATCGGCGCTTCACACCCGGCGCAGTCAAACGAGTTCGATCTGGTTGACACCTCGGCCAATGAGGCTGCCGTGCTGATCTATACCAGCGGCACCACCGGTCCACCCAAAGGTGCGTTGATTCCGCACCGCGCCTTGATTGGCAATTTGACAGGCTTTGTGTGCAGCCAAAACTGGTTTGGTTTTGATGGTGTGACCAATGCCCAATCTGATGCCGTATTTTGGTCACCCGCCGACTGGGCGTGGACAGGCGGCTTGATGGACGCGCTCTTGCCCACGCTCTACTTTGGCCGGCCCATCGTCGCCTTCAATGGCCGCTTCAGCCCCGAGCTGGCGCTGGCGCTGATGCGCGATTGCTGCGTGACGCATACCTTTTTGTTCCCCACGGCATTGAAGGCGATGATGAAGGCGTTTCCAGGGGGCCATCAATTGACCGTGCGCGATCAATTCAATCTGAAATTGCAAGCCATCATGAGCGCAGGCGAGGCGGTGGGCGATGCGGTGTTTGACTACTGCGAAAGCCAGCTCGGCATCAAAGTCAACGAAATGTTTGGTCAGACCGAGATCAACTACATCGTCGGCAATTGCGTCGCGCGGTGGCCGCCCAAGCCCGGCAGCATGGGCAAAGGCTATCCAGGCCATCGCGTGATGTTGATTGACGATGAAGGCCGCGAATGCGCGGTGGGCGTGCCCGGAGACGTGGCCGTAAATCGCTTTGATGTGCAGGGTCAGAGCGACCCCGTTTTCTTCCTGGGCTACTGGAAAAATGACGCGGCGACCGCTAAGAAATTCACCGGTGACTGGTGCCGAACAGGCGACATGGCCACGAGAGATGCAGACGGCTACCTCTGGTACCAAGGTCGCGCAGACGACGTGTTCAAAGCGGCAGGCTATCGCATCGGCCCGGGCGAAGTGGAGAACTGCCTGGTCAAGCACCCGGCGGTTGCCAATGCGGCGGTCGTGCCAAAGCCAGATGCCGAGCGCGGTGCGGTGGTCAAGGCCTATGTAGTTTTATCTCTTGATTTCATAGCTGCTCGTGCAAATTCGGCGGGAGCTACGGTGTTATTTGATCAGGAGTTGATTCAGCAGCTTCAAGCCCACGTGAAAGGCAAGCTCGCCCCTTACGAGTACCCTAAAGAGATCGAATTTGTCGATGCCTTGCCCATGACCACCACCGGCAAGGTGCAACGCCGGGTGCTGCGATTACAAGAGGAAGAACGGGCGAGAACAGCGGCTTGTAAAGTTGCTTGAACAGTCGCGTGCTTATTGCGC
>JANOTO010000555.1:0-2942 GCA_031416395.1 Rhodoferax sp.
GAAGGCTTCGGTGCAGTGCAGTTCCGCCCTGTGAATCTCAGAGGAATCATTCTCGGTGCACTCGCTTCGCGGGACACTTTGGACACAGTGCGAAGTTGGGCGGCACTGCGGGCCAGCCCCTTGGCACGCGGCGAATGAAGAGGTGAAAGTCATGCCGACTAATTGCTTCTCTATATATAGCAAAGTATCTATATTATCCAAGAGCTAGAGGCAAATTATATTGATAATTTTGGTGTTTGGACGATTTTGACAGTAAAAATTAACCTACAGGTTCATTTAATCCGATGTCGCATCCAGTACGCTTGCGGGCGGTGACTTGCGCGCTTGGGTGAGCATGAACAGGCCGGCACCCACCAGCAGGGCGATGCCGACGAGGGCGATCGGGTTGGGCACGTCGCGCCACAGCAACCAGCCCAGCGCCAGGGCGAACAGCAGGCCGGTGTAGCGAAACGGGGCGATCAGGCTCATCTCGCCCGCGCGCATGGCGCGAATCAACAGGAAGTAGCCACCACTGAGCAACACGCTGGCGGCGGCCAGCAGCGCCAGATGCTGCGCGTTGAAAGGCTTCCAGCCCTGGAACAGGCTGAGCACGCCCGACAGCAGGCTGACCGCCAGTACCGTTGACAGCGTGATTAACAGTGAGGGCACGCTCTGTGGAATGACTCGCGTTATCGCATCGCGCGCCGCATGCAGCACCGTGCCCAGCAGACACAGCAGCGACCAGACGTTGAAGCCGTCCGCCGTGGGTTGCACGATCAACAGCACGCCGCTGAAGCCAACGCCGATGGCCAG
Source organism: Rhodoferax sp. (assembly GCA_031416395.1). Taxonomy (GTDB): domain Bacteria; phylum Pseudomonadota; class Gammaproteobacteria; order Burkholderiales; family Burkholderiaceae_C; genus JANYCG01. The sequence continues at coordinate 793 of JANOTO010000555.1, forward strand.
CCAGCGCAGAGCGCCGACCCGCTCGTTGAACATGAAAACCGCCAACATCGTGATGAACAAGGGCGTGGCCATGTTGATGGCGGTGGCGTTGGCCAGCGGAATCTGGAACAAGGCGGTCAGGTAGACCAGCGATGCGGTCGCGTCAAACGCGGCGCGCAGCAGCATCGGTTTGTGCAGCAGTTGCGTGATGGGCAGCACGCCGGTCTGGGCATCGCGGCGCAGCGCCCCCAACGCGTGGCAGACCGTCAGCATCAACACCGAGGCAAAACAGCCGCGCAGAAAGATCAGTTGCAAGCCCGGAAGTGACGCGCTGACCAGTTTGACGAGCGCGTCGTTGGCGATGAACAGTGCCATCGCTGCCGACATGCCGATGATGCCGCGCCGATTGTCAGCAGCACTCATTCGCAGGCGGTGATGACCGACTACCGCCACCAAGGCGCACACCGGGCGCTGACGTTGGTGGGGTGTCGATCATGGCGGTCAAGTGTTCAGGCGGGCTGCGGTTCGTAAAGTATACGGACTGCTGGTGCTGGCACCGCTGGTGTGCGCAGTTGCCCAAAAAGATTCTTCGGATCAGGCAGATTCGGCACCAGCGCAATCTTCTCGCCCAGGCTTAAGCGTGCGGCTGCGTCGCGCATAAAACGCAGGGCGGCAAAATCCTCCAGAGCAAAGCCGACGGAATCGAACACGGTCACCATCGAATCACTGGTGCGACCCGGCTGCTTGCCCGCCAGTACTTGCCACAGCTCGGTGACGGCAAAGTCAGCCGGCATTTGCTGAATGTCGCCCTCCACGCGGGTTTGCGGGGCGTACTCGACAAACACTGCGGCCTGCTCCAGCACCTCGCGCGCCAGTTCTGTTTTGCCAGGGCAGTCGCCGCCCACGGCGTTCAGGTGCATGCCGGGCTCAAGCATGTCGGCGGTGATGATGGTGGCATTGGTTTTGTCGGCGGTGATGGTGGTGACGATGTCGGCCCCGCGCACGGCCTCGCGCGTGCTGGTGCAAGCCACCAGCTTCAGAGCGCTAGATTCCAGGTTGGCCGCCAGCTTCGTCATCGCGCCAGCGTCCACATCAAACAGGCGAATCTCCTCGATGCCCACCAGGTGCTTGAATGCTATCGCCTGAAACTCAGCCTGCGCGCCGCAGCCGATAAGCGCCATCACGCGGCTGCTCGAACGGGCCAGCGCGCGGGCAGCCACAGCAGACGTGGCAGCAGTACGCAGCGCAGTGGTCAGCGTCAGTTCGCTCAAGAGCGTGGGCATGCCGGTGGCCACATCGGCCAGCAGGCCAAACGCCATCACGGTGGGCAGGCCCAATTGGGTGTTTTTGGGGTGACCGTTGACGTATTTGAAGCTGTAATTCGTGCCGTCAGAAATCGGCATTAGCTCGATCACGCCGCGTTCGGAGTGACTCGCCAAACGGGCCGATTTGTCAAACAGATTCCAGCGCAAAAAATCGCTGCGGATGTTCGCCGCGATACCGCTGAGACAGTCTTCCAGCCCTTTTTGGCGAATGATTTCAATCACCGTGGGTACGCTCAAGTACGTGGTTTTGTAGAGGGGTTGAGCTTTCGTAGGCGGTGTCGCTGATGTCATGTTGATTCTCCGGTTCATCAGGCAAAAGTCCGATGAAGGAAGTTTCTCGCAGTTCAGTGACAATGAAGATCGGCAAAAATATGCTGAAATGCGATAATTATGATCAATTCGTCAACAATAACTGTCATTTACACATTTTATGGATGCGACTGACCAAGCCCTGATCGCACTGTTGCGCCAAAACGCCCGCCTGAACGTGGCGGACCTCGCACACAAGCTCAAGGTATCGCGCGGCACCGTCACTAACCGCATCAAGAAGCTTGAAGACGAGCAGGTAATCGTCGGCTACACCGTGCGCTTGCGGCCCGAGTCAGAGCCGGAGCGCATCCGCGCCTGGATGGGTGTGACGGTGGAGGGCAACCGCACGCGCGAGGTCATCGCCAGCCTGCTGGGTGAGCCTGGCGTGGCCGCGCTGCACGATACCAATGGCCGCTGGGATTTGCTGGCCGAGCTGGAGGTGCGCTCGATGGGCGAGCTGTCGCAAGTGCTGGAGCGCGTGCGCCTGGTGGCAGGCATTCGCGGGACGGAGACGAGCATTCATTTGACGAGCTACCG
>JANOTO010000556.1:0-2279 GCA_031416395.1 Rhodoferax sp.
GAGCAACTGCGCACGCACCGGGACGCCTGCAAAAGTGCGCCCACCATTCAGCAGCTCTGGCACCACCCGGATAAAGGCGCGGTCGGGCAGCAGCGTGTTGGTGATGCGAATGAACTCGGACACGCAGCGGTCAATGCCGCCGACGCGGGTCAGCACATCTCGCAGAACGAAATCGAGCAGGCCCTCCATGGGGGCGAGGATGATGGTCATGTCAATTGAAGAGAGGTCACTCGGAATTCACTGTAGCATCTGTCCGATAACTCAATACTTCTCATGAATTTCATCATCCTGGGCGTTGGTGCCATCGGCTGCTACGTGGGCGGGCGGCTTGCGTTAAGCGGGCAGCACGTGACATTGGTCGGGCGTCCTCGCGTCATCGACGCCCTTGTCGCAAATGGCTTGACGGTGTCTGATCTGGATGGCTTCAGTGGCCAACCGCAGGGTGCGCAACTGCAGCTGGCACCGTCGCTGCAGGAAGTGGTACTTAACGGTGAGCCCACCGTGATTTTGCTGTGCGTCAAAGGCGGTGCCACGCTGGCAGCGGCGCGGGAGATTGCGCAAGTCTGCAAGCCAGGCACGACCATCGTGTCGCTGCAAAACGGCGTGGACAACGTGGCCCGCATCAAGGCCGGTGCGCCGCAGATGCAGGTGCTGGCGGGGATGGTGCCCTTTAACGTCGTATTTGACGTGGTGATGAGCCAACCTGTCCGTGTTCATCGCGCGACGGCGGGCACTTTGCACATTGAGCGCAGCGCAACAAGCGGCCAGTTCATGCCGCTCTTCAATGCCGCAGGATTGCCGACCGAGTTGATCGACAACATGCGCGCGGTGCAATGGGGCAAGCTGCTGTTGAATTTGAACAACCCGGTTAACGCTTTGTCTGAGCTGCCGCTACAAGCCCAGTTGCGCGACCGCAGCCTGCGCCGCGTGTTTGCCGATTTGCAGAGCGAGGCGCTGACGGTGCTGGCGCGCGCCGGGATCGCCCCCGCCCAGGTCACGTCCGTGGCACCGCGCGCCCTGCCCCCCTTGCTGCGCCTGCCCAACTGGATTTTCACCCGCGTGGCAGCCCGCATGTTGCGCATGGATGCTTCTGCCCGCTCGTCCATGGCGGATGATTTGCAGCATGGCCGCGTCACCGAGATTGACGACCTCTGTGGTGCCGTGGTGCGGCTGGCGCGTGCAAACGGACTTGAGGCACCGCTGAATGAGGCGATGTGCCAACTCATCCCCGCGCACGCTTTAGGGCAAGCGATGAGCGGCGAGCAGATGATGAAAATGCTGACGGCCACAAAGAGTTTGTAAACTAGGCTGTCGTATCAATCCTTTCAAAACCAACAGGAGAACTGCATGACCGTCAACGTAACCATTGATCTGGGCTACGAGCTGGAAGTCAAAGCCAAATTTGCCGACGTGTTTGCGGTGCTTTCGGACGTGCCCACATCCGCCAGCTTCTTTCCCAAGGTCGACAAACTGGTCGACATGAAAGACGGCGTGTACCGATGGGAGATGGCGAAAATCGGCGTGGCTTCGATTGCGCTGCAAACCATTTACGCGTCGAAGTACGTGTCGAATAAAGCCAAAGGCAGCGTGGTGTGGACCCCCGTCAAAGGCGTGGGCAACGCGCAGGTGTCGGGCAGTTGGGCGATCAAGGACAACAAGAAATCTACCGGCCTCACGCTCAAAATCAATGGCGAGCTGGCGATCCCGCTGCCCGGTTTGATGAAAATGGTGGTGGTGCCGATCGTCGAAGGCGAGTTCGAGAAAATGACCGACCAGTACATCGCCAACCTGACGAAGAAGTTTGGTGGCGAAGTCTGATTTGCTACATTTTATATAGCGTATTACGCATATTGCCCGAGAGCTAGAGGCATTATTTATTGATAAAATGCCAATTTTGAGCTGATTTAACGAAAAAATGAACCTGCGGGTTCATTTTTTTATCTCTGTCGATCTCACCAATTCAAGAATACCGTATGTCAGGGAAGAAAACCAAATCCAGAAAACAGCCGTTGACTAATTTGGAAGTCCCTGTAAAGGGTTATGCGTCATGTGGTGCGATGACCTCACGCCTTGACTATTGTGGTGTCAATCTCTACGAGTTGCCCCACGTATCCCAGTCCGGCAACACCAAGCAGGGTAGCAGGCGGAACTTGGCCACCAAACCAACATGCGACCGCTGACCATGCCGCAGAGAGATTTGCTTGATTGGACTTGACCCAATACTGTTCGTTTAAGTAGATTTCATTCTTTGTTTTGTTTGCGGTGCTTGCGTGGTTTTG
>JANOTO010000557.1:0-3497 GCA_031416395.1 Rhodoferax sp.
CCGGTGAGTTACGTGGCGGTACGTTTGTCATTTGATATGTGCTATATAAATAGTAGCTTAGTAGGTATATTTTACGAGAGCTAAAGTGCTAAGCGACTCTGATTTCATGAATTTGTAGTGTTTCATGGAAGTAAATTAACCCAAGAGATGGGCTATCCCCTTAGCTCCACAGGCGTATTTCTTGCTGATTTTTTGGGCAAATCGACGATATCACGGTACGTTACGGGTTTGGTCACAACGGCCTGTTCAGGCAGCCGATAGAACAACAATCCGCGCGAGCGTGATGTTCTGCGATTGAAGCGAAATACAAACTCATCCAAGTAATACGCCAGTTGCTCGGGCTGCACGGCGCCTTGGTGTGTCCCCAGCAGCCAACGCTGCAACAAGGCCGCCACCCGGTGCACTCCCGGCATGGATTCATGGGCGGGTGTGGATGAGCCTTGGTGAAAGCTTTGCTGGTGCTTGAAGCCGCTTTTTTCAAGCTTGCTGTACGAGCGTGAGCCGTCGGTGTGAATCAGCGCTCCAGCGCGAACCGCAGATTTGATGAAAGCAATCAAGTTGGCGCTGTCACCACGCTCGACTTGCACAATACGGATTCTTCCAAACCCCTTGGGGCTGAGCATTTCAACAGCAATCACCACGACCACCTTGTCCGTGCCGCTCTTGCGCCCAACGGCGCTTCTGGGGTTGTCCCCTTGTGTGAGCGCCAGAAAGGTCTCATCTACCTCGACCACGCCTTCAAGCAGGTCGCGCTCGGGGCGAACCATGGCTCGGCGCAGGCGATGCAGCATGGCCCAAGCGGTCTCGTAGCTGCCAAGACCCAGCACGCGCTGCAAGCCCAAGGCGTTGGCTCCGTGTTTCTGGCTGGTGATGAACCAAATGGCGGCAAACCAGACTCGCAACTGCGTTCGAGTCTTGTCAAAGATGGTTCCTGCCGTGGCCGTCGCTTGATGTTTGCATGACGGGCAAATCAACCTGGCGCGGCTGATTGACTGGGCTTGCGAGACAACTGCGCACTGCGGGCACACCAGTCCCTCAGACCAGCGAAGTTTCTCCAGGTAACTGCGACAACCCTGCTCGGTGTGGAACCAGTCCAGGTACTGGCCCCAGTTCACTGGGTAATCAACGCCGCCTTTAGGTTGCTTCTTTGACGCGCTCATTTCATATGATGAGGCCTGTGGAGCTAAAGGGATAGCCCGTCCTGCAAGTTAATTATTTTCGATTTTGTGTGCCGTCACTTCAATCTCAATCTTCATGCGCGCATCGAGCAGCCCAGCACAGATCATCATCGCCGCTGGCCTGACGTTACCAAAGGCCTCGCGCAGCGCGGGCCAGCACGCTTCGAAGTCTGGGGCGTGGGGCACCACGTAGTTGACCCGCACGACATCGGCAAAGCTCGCGCCTGCTTGCTTCAGAGCGGCTTCGATGTTGCGCAGGCACTGGCGGGCTTGCTCGGCCACGTCATCGGAGATGCTCATCGTGGTGTAGTCAAACCCCGTGGTGCCGGATACAAACACAAAGTCGCCGCTGATCACCGCGCGTGAGTAACCAATTTGTGCTTCAAACGGGGAGCCTGAGCTGATGAGTTGGCGGGGTGTCATGGCGGGCTGTCCTTGCCTTTTGATTTTGAAAATGCGATCGACCACGATTGTCACTGGTCAGTTCGGCGACCTCCAACCTAGCGCAGGGGTGTCGGAAAACTTGACAGTTAACGTCGTGACAATCTTTTTCAAAATGCAATAGTCTTCGTAACTTATTGATTCATTGTAAAAATTGTAAAGATCAGATAAGCTGGCATCGAAATTGCTTTATTGAGTAGGTGGGGAGGCAGTTTTTGTTTCCCCCTAGCGCTTTTCCAGCCCGCCTGCGGGCCAACCTGAGGAACCATCATGAAAACTCCTAAACTACTTTCCGCCTCAGTGGTTGCTCTCGCCATGTGTGCTGGTGCCGTACAGGCCTCGCCGGTGGTTACACAGTGGATGGCCGTCGACTTGTCCACCTTTGATCCTTCAACCGTCTTGCCTGGGGGCAATACCGCGCCCAACCCGGTCTTGAGCGATGGCAACACCCAACTGCATTGGGGCGTTGCCGCCAGCGCTGCGGGTCAAAGCGGTTTGGTTATTGCCAACTACGGCCCGACAGTCGTCAATACCGGTGTTCTAACGCCCACCGTGCAAATCACGCACGAAAACAACCCCATCTTCGCGCCGTCGCTCACTTCGGTGGATATTTTGGCGACGCTGCTGTTGTTTAGCACTGCGCCCACCGCCGGCCCGAACGCATTTGGGCAAATCACGTTCAAGGTCAGGTTCATTGAAACGCCCAATGACCCCTTAAGCGGCACTTGCGCCGACGGCACTGCGCGGATCGGGGGCCCCCTCAACAGCAATGGCTGCGCTGACATTTTTGTGATCAACAGCCCGCCCACTGACTTCGTACTGTCGTACGATTCCGATGGTGCCATCAACGGCAATGACCCAAGAGATTACAACGTGAGTTTCTCGGGTACCGGCTTTGGTCTACTGTCAAATGGGGCTTGTGCAGCGGCCGGGGCCGCAGCCGGTTGCCGAGGTTTTCGCACAGCAGAGAACGCTGACACCACGGGGGTGTTTAGCGTTCTCATTAATGTGGTGCCTGAGCCCGGTTCATTGGCGTTACTCGGTCTCGGTTTGACGGGTGTGGCTTTGAGCCGTCGCCGCCAAAGCAAGCAGGCTGACAAATAGTCCGCGCGTAGTCTGAGCTTGCGCTTCCTGCAAACCCCGCTTCGGCGGGGTTTTTGCTTTTCTAAGCGCCCATCGGTCTTATGGCGGGAGGTCGTTCAGATTCACCCGCAGCACCGCGTCGCCATAAGCTTCAAGCTTGCGCGCACCAATGCCGCTGATCCCGTTGAGGTCGTCCAGCGTCTGCGGGTTGCGTTCTGCAATGGCCGCCAGCGTTGCATCGTGAAAGATGACGTACGCGGGCAGGTTGTGTTCCTTGGCGACCTCGGCGCGCCACACCTTGAGCGCGGTGAAGCGGCTCTGTGCGGCATCGTCCAGAGCGATGGCGGCTTTGGGCAGCGCAGTTTTGGCGGTCTTCTCGGCAGTTGATTTCTTGCCTTTGCGAAGCGTACCTGTAGCCTTGGCCGAGCCACTGGTGGATAACACCGACTCCCGCAGACGCACCTGCACATCGCCCTTGAGCACGGCGCGCGAGCCATCGGTGAGCTTCAGCGTGTTGAAGGCCTGCGCATCGACCGCCACGGCATCCAGCGCTATTAACTGGCGCAGCACGCCGCGCATCTGCAGCTCCGACAAATCGCTGCCAATACCAAAGGTGCTCAGCTGCGCGTGGCCGAACTGCGTGACTTTCTCGGTCGTCTTGCCGCGCAGAATGTCCATGATGTGGCCCGCGCCAAAGCTGATGCCGCTGTGCTGTTGGATGCGGTAGATGGTGGATAGGAGTTTTCGCGCCGCATCGGTGCCGTCCCACACATCGGGCGGGGTCAGGCAGTTGTC
>JANOTO010000558.1:0-4770 GCA_031416395.1 Rhodoferax sp.
GCCATGCGGGCGAAGGTTTCGCGAATGTCTCGCGCCGAACCCAGCGCGTCTGGAACGCCATCAGGGCCCTGCGGGTTCACGTAGATCAGGCCCATCTGCACGGCTCCCAGAGGCTGCTCAAGTTCACGGTCACCGGTGTAGCGTTTGTTGTCAAGCCAGGTGTCTTCAGGCCCCCAATAGATTTCCTCACCGGGCTCCCAGACATCCTGGCGTCCGCCGGCGAAGCCCAGAGTTTTAAAGCCCATCGACTCCATGGCGACATTGCCGGTGAGAACAATCAGATCTGCCCAGGAGATTTTGCGACCGTACTTCTGCTTGATCGGCCACAGCAAGCGGCGCGCCTTGTCCAGGTTCACGTTGTCGGGCCAACTATTCAGCGGCGCAAACCGCTGGGTGCCAAAACCCGCGCCACCGCGACCGTCGTGGATGCGGTAGGTGCCCGCACTGTGCCACGCCATGCGCACGAAAAACGGGCCGTAATGACCGTAGTCCGCAGGCCACCAGTCTTGAGAATTCGTCATCAAAGCCGTGAGGTCTTTGACCACGGCGTGCAGGTCCAGGCTTTTGAATGCTTCGGCGTAATTGAATTCTGCACCCATAGGGTTCGACCGTTCAGAATGCTGCTGCAAGATCTGAAGGTTAAGTTGATTCGGCCACCAGTCGGCATTGGTACGGGCACCTGCCACGGTAGGTTTGAGAGCGGCGTGCGGGAATGGGCATTTCATTTCAGTTGACATGGTTCTTTCTTTGGGTTGGTTTAGCAGTACATTGAATGTACGGAGTCACTCATTATAAGTAAACTAAATACATTTCATGTTGTCGATAGTTTTTGTATATTTACAGGAAATCTATGAATCGTTATTCTGCCCCTGAGATCAAAGATCTGCCCCCTGATATCAAAGCCCGAGTGCTGGAAGTGCAAGAAAAAGCTGGCTTTGTGCCCAACGTCTTCCTCGCGTTTGCCCGTCGCCCAGCCGAGTGGCGCGCGTTTTTTGCATATCACGACGCGCTGATGACCCCCGAATCCGTCGGCCGCACCAGCAACTTGACCAAGGGCGACCGCGAAATGATCGTCACCGCAACGAGCGCAGCCAACAACTGCCTGTATTGCGTGGTGGCGCACGGTGCGATTTTGCGGATTTATGAGAAGAAACCGCTAGTAGCGGATCAAGTCGCCGTCAACTACAAAAAGGCCGACATCAGCCCACGCCAGATCGCCATGCTGGATTTTGCGATGAAGGTCTGCCAGCATTCGGATGACGTGAACGAGGCCGATTTTCCCCCGCTGCACGCCCACGGCTTTGACGATGAAGACGTGTGGGACATTGCCGCGATCACGGCGTTTTTTGGCCTTTCAAACCGCATGGCATCGTTCAGCGGCATGATGCCTAACGCGGAGTTTTATTTGATGGGGCGGCAGCCCAAAATCAAGGCTTAAAACCGGTAAAATTAACCTGAGAGTTAATTTTTTAGGCAAAACCTACGAATTTCTATAGATTGTGAACAAAAGAGCGCATTAGCTCTCGAATAATATGCATATCATGCTATTATTTTTATAACATAAAGGCTCGTCTGTGAATGCACCCCTCTTTTTCGTGACGCTGGCACTGTTGGCCCCAGGTCTTCATGCCCAGGCCCCCGCTCAGGCAGAGGCACCCAGCGTGCGCGCAACTGGCGTGTTGACCAATTCGGTGGTGAAGGTGTTTTCAACTTCGCGCGCGCCAGACACGTTCAAGCCCTGGGCCAAGCAGTCGCCGCAGGAGTCCACCGGCTCGGGCGTGGTGATTGATGGCAACCGCATTTTGACCAACGCGCACGTCGTCTCTTACGCGTCCCTGGTGCAGGTGCAGGCCAACGGCTCGGGCGACAAAGTCAATGCCCGTGTGGTTGCAATCGCACCAGGCATTGACCTGGCGGTGCTCAAACTCGATGACGAGAGCTTCTTCGCCAAGCACCCCCCAATGCCGCGCGCCAACACCCTGCCCGAGGTCAAAGACGGTGTGCTGGCGTACGGCTTCCCCACCGGCGGCACATCGATGTCGATCACCAAAGGCATCGTCTCGCGCATCGAGTATGCGGCCTACAACTTCCCGGTGTCGGGCCTGCGCATTCAGATCGACGCGGCAATCAACTCCGGCAACAGTGGTGGCCCGGCCGTGGTGGCTGACCCGCGCACCGGCGACAAGATGATTGGCCTGGCCTACAGCCGCTTGAGCAACGCGCAGAACATTGGCTACATCATTCCCAACGAAGAGATCGAGCTGTTTCTGGCCGATGTGGCCGATGGCCGCTACGACGGCAAGCCCACGCTGCACGATGAAATGCAGACGCTGGAAAACCCGGCGTTGCGTGCGTTCCTCAAAATCGACCGCAACGTCAAAGGTGTGGTGGTGCACCAACCGTTTCGCACCGAGCCCGACTACCCGCTTAAAAAATGGGACATCATCACGCATGTGGGCGACACGCCGGTGGATGACCAGGGCATGGTCAAAGTCGGCCCCGACCTGCGCCTGAACATGCGCTATACGGTGCAAAAAATCGCCAAGAACGGCCAAGTGCCGATCACCGTGGTGCGCGACGGCAAACCGTTGAAGATCAGCATGCCGCTGCTGTCAGACCGCCCGCTGCTGATCCCAGATTTGAAGGGCGACTACCCGCCTTACTTTATCTACGGGCCAATGGTGTTTTCGAAAGCCACCATCCAGTTCACCAGCTTCATGAACAACAACGCGGGCACGATGTCCGCCTTCAGCATCGCACGCAGCCCGTTGGTCACCGCGCGCGCCGATGCGCCAACATCTGAGCGTGAAGAGCTGGTGGTGATCTCTTCGCCCTTCTTCCCGCACAAGCTGTCGGTCGGTTATTCCAACGCCACGGCCTCGGTGGTCAAGTCAGTCAATGGCACGCCGATACGCAGCCTGGCGCATCTGGTTGAACTTCTGCGCGACGTGAAAGAGGAATTTGTGACCTTCGTGGCCGACAACCGGGGCGGCGAGACGCTGGTGTTCTCGCACAAACAGATGGTCGCCGCGATAGACGACATCCTGAACGACAACGGCGTGCGGGCGCAGGGCTCACCCGATCTGATGGGCATCTGGCAAAGAAAGCCCTAAAAATAAGCCCTAATAAACCCTAAGAAGCCCTGACAGCGACCTGATCCGAATCAAGTCGCGGTGATCTTGGCCGTCTTGATCAGCCGGCTCCAGCGAGAAATCTCCGTCTGAAGGAAGGCAGCAAACTCTGTCGTGCCTTTGGGTGAGACTTTGAAGCCCTGCACTTTGGCGCGCTCTTCCACGTCGCGGGTGTACATCACCTTGATCATCTCGCGGGCGTATTTGTCGACGATCGCATCAGGTGTTTTCGCGTGGACCATCGCCGCCGTCCAGTTCTCGACAAACAGGCCGGACATGCCCGCCTCGAACGCGGAAGGTACGTCTGGCAGCATGGGGTTGCGGCCCAGGCTGCAAATCGCCAGGGCCTTCAGCTTGCCAGACTTCACGTGCGCGATGGATTCGGGGAAGTTGGAGAAAATAATATCCAGCGTGCCACCCATCAAGTCGACTATCGAGGGTGCGCCGCCCCGGTAGGGAACATGGGTCATTTTGGATTTGTTCAAATCGTTGAACAAAGCCATCGTCAAATGCGGTGGCGTGCCGTTGCCACTGCTGCCCGCATTGAGCATTTTGGTTTTGGAGACCGCCATCAAATCCTTGAAGCTTGAAATAGGGCTGTTGGCGGGCACCACGATAAGCATGGGTGAGCCGGCCAGCAAAGCCACAGGCCGCAGGTCTTTGACGAAGTTGTAGGGGGCTGCAGGAAACAAGCTGAAGTTGGCCGCGTGCGTCAGCGTGATGGCCAACACCTGGGAGCCATCAGAAGGCCCTTTGGCAACTTGATCGGCACCAATCTGCCCATTGCCACCGGCTTTGTTTTCCACCACGAAGGGCACCTTCCAGTCCTCGGAAAGTCGCTGCGCCACCGACCGCGCGATCATGTCGGTCAAGCCGCCCGGCGGAAAAGGGACAACATATTTCAGGTTTGTGCCTGCACGTGGGAAGTCCTGCGCCAGACTTGGCAGACTGGTAAGGCCTGCGCTTGCTGCCAAACTTGAAAGAACTAGACTGCGTCGCTGCATGGAGAACTCCTGTTGATCAACTCACAATTGTACGTAGCCAGTCCGGCAATGCAGCAGCCTTCTGAGTTGGGAAATCCACCCAGATCGTCGTCGCACCGCCTGCCGCAAAGATCGCGCCGGGTTGGTCCACGCGTTCCATCGTGGCCCAGCTTTCAAACGTGGTGCGGCCGGGGTCGCTCACGAACATCTTGATGCGCACGTCGCCCGGATACTCAAGCTGTTTGTAAAAATTACAGAAGGCGTTCACGATGATCGGGCCTGCGCCGTCTGCCTTTGGAACGGCGTTGATGGAATACATCCAGTCGATGCGGCAGGTCTCCAGGTAGCGGAAGTAGCTGGCGTTGTTCAGGTGTCCCATGGCATCCATGTCGCCCCAGCGGATGGGCATGACCATGTCGTAAACCAGCTTCTTTTTCTCGGGGATTTCAATTTTCATGGTGGTTCAGTTGTAGTTCAGTGGTGGGCTCGAATGCTGGCAAGAATACCCGCAATGAACAATGCGCAGGCGGCCAACTGGATGCCGCTGGGCCAACTCTGATGCCACAGAAAAGCGTAAACCAGTGCAAAAATCGTCTCGCTCACGATCAGTTGCCCACACAGGCTGGCGCTGAGGCGCTGGCTGGCGATGTTCCACA
>JANOTO010000559.1:0-4537 GCA_031416395.1 Rhodoferax sp.
GGCAGCGCCTCGATTGAAGACGTGGGCTGGGAGCTTTTCCACCTGATGCTCGAAGTCGCCAGTGGCCGCAAAAAGACCTGGGCCGAGCACTGGAAGCTGCACAACGCGCTGGTACTGTTTAATCCAGCACCGGTGACTTGACAGTCACACCGCCATCTTCTTCACCAAATCCACTGTCGCAGCACAGAAATTATCGATCTGCGCGCGGTTGTTCCAGATGCAGGCGTTGACGCGCTGCGGGTGATCCATCGGCGCGGGGGCGAGTGAGGCGGGATCGCGGTTGGGGATGGTGCCTGCGGGGAACGCGGCGGCTTCGGGGTCAGGCCGTCGCGTCAGGCCGTTGTTGCCGACACCCAGGCCGCTGATGCGAAAACCGTAGTCTTTGAGCATGTTGGCGCGGAAATCGACGTTGAGCTTTTCGTTCCAGCGTTGCTCCTTGGTGGGGAACGGGTTGAACGCGACGATGCCGCTGTTCAGTGCCGCGTCTTGCGTCGGGCGCAGCACGCTGGCTTCGCCGAAATTGGCCACGAGCTGGCGCACAAAATAATTACCCAAACGCATGTGCCACGCCTCGATGCGCTGGCGGCCAATTTTGTCCCACATCAGGCAGGCATCGGTCAGCGCGCGCCAGTCGCCGCTCTCGGGGAAGCCATAGAACTGCAGGGCCTGGCCAATGTCCCAGTCGCCGCGCGAACCATCAAACGGAATGTCGCGCGACTGCGTGCGGGTGAGGTGAAAACGCGGCAGGTCAGTAGGGTTGCTGGGCAGCTTCTTGTTGCGGATGTAAAGCATACCCGTGCCACCCGGGCCGTTTTGCCACTTGTGGCCGCACAGCGCAAAGAAGTCAATGCCGGTCTCATCAAGCTTGGGGTCGAACATGCCGTTGTAATGCGCGCCGTCCACCACCGTGATGGCACCGGCCTTTTGCGCGACCTCGGCAATCTTGCGCTCCGGCAGGCGCATGCCGGTGGGCCACAGCGGGCTGCTGAAAAAAATCACCTTGGTCTTACCCGGCACGACGCGGCGCTGCAATGCCGCGACCACTTCATCCGCCGTGGTGTTCTTGCCCACTGGGATGCCCCATTGTTTGATGACCACACCGTAGCGTGCGGCGATGCGCAGCGCCAGCGTGATGCCCGTGGGATGCTCCAGCGGCGAGATGAGAATTTCATCGCCCGCTTTCCATTCAATGCCGTTCATCGCCAGCGACAGCGCATCGGTGGTGTTGCGGGTGATGGCAATTTGATCCGGCGTGGTGCCGTAGCACTTGGCAATCGCGCCGCGCATGGCCGCCGAGGGCTGCACGTAAACTGGAAACGGATCGCGCGCCATCTGATCCAGGCCCTCTTTGTAGCGCACCATCACGCTCCTGGGCACGGAGCCTTTCTGTGCCGCCATGAAATAGACCACGGCCGGGTCGAGCGTGAACTCATCCTTGGCCAATTGCATGAAATAGGGCTCTTCTTGGGCGAAGTACGCCGCATCAATCGCATCCAGTGTCAACGCCGAAGCTTTCTCCGCACCAGTTTTTCCCGTCGTCGCAGCCTGCGCCTGCGCCCGTTCACTCGCCAGAGCGGCTAAACCGACGCCCAGGCTTGTGCTTAACTTTCCCAGCCTTCCAAGCGCGTCGCGCCGACTGAAGGTGTTTTGAGCCGGGCTCGGCAAGTCAAGGTGAGAGGACGACGACGGCATGGCTACTCCTTGAGAAAAACGAAAAATAGTGTGAAAGAAGGGACGACTCAATGTAGGCGTTTGGCAAAAACTGCGCAAGGATATTCAAGACTGTCCGTCAAATTTCAATCCACCACCGCCGCCGTCACCTCAATCGCCGTCTTGACCCGCTCCTCGAAACACTCAGCGCAATGGTGGCTCTTCGACCGATGTCTGCAAACCCAGTTTTTTAGCGCGCTTGATGAAGGCCTTGTCAAAGCTGACCATATGGGTAGTCGACACACTGAGCGCTAGATGCAAAGCGTCTGCAAAATCCAGCCCTTCCCGATAGCTGGCGAGCGCCCGGTGGATTTCAGCGACGTGCGCGGGCTTGAAATTGGTGAGGCTTAACAAGCGCTCCAAGCCGTCTGCCAATGCAGCGGGGTCAACGCCGTTGGCCTCCAGCACCCAAACCAGTTCAAGCATGACAGTGATCGGAGCCGTGAATTGCTGTGCCGTGGTGAGCAAGGCTTTGGCTCGGGCCAGTTGGCTTGCATCGTCGCCCAGCAGCAGGCGAGCGAGGATGTTGGTGTCCAGAGCAATCACGAATCGCTTGCTGAGCTGCGCGATGTACCGTCACGGCTCGAAGCATCCCGACTTTTGAGGCGCTGCGCAATGGTTTGCCGCACCTGGGCCTCACTCAGTTTTTTGCGTCCCTTTTGCTGTCCTTTTTGTGCCAGACAGCCCGCTACAGCGTCCAGTCCAACGCTGCTCGGCGCTTGCATTTGAAGGCGGCGAAGCCGGATTTCGCCGCCAATCACGCGCACAGCCAGCTCATCGCCCACATTCAAATGCACCTGATCGCGCAGCGATTTGGGAATGACCAATTGGCCTTTGCTGGACAAAGTAACTGTTTGCATAGAAACTCGCTTAAAAAGTAAGCCGAATTGTAAGCCAAAATGCTGTACGTGCAGAGCTTTTGAGCCGGGCGTCGAGGGCTATGCGGGGGTGAGCACTCAGCTCAAGTCCAGGAACCCTTATGAAACCAGCCCCAGCTTTCGACAACAGCAGAAAGGCCGATGAATCGCGGATGGATTCCACCGAAAGGTCTGCATCAAGTTGCGGTCAGTAGAGATGACTCGGGGTAGGCCACTGTGCCTTCGTGAGTCGCTTGATCGTTGCCTCCTTGAACCACGGGAACTGCTCGAACGGAAGCAGCAGTTTTTCGCCATCGAGGAACAGCCAGAAGCTTTGACGACTGCAGGCATGTTGAATCTCCATGAGATGGGCAACGACCACTACCATGACTTCGCGTCAACTCTGCGTCGCGTGCAACTGTTGGAGCAATCCACGTATTTTACCGTGATCAGGCTTCAGATTGAATTCAATAACCTGAATTCAACAACCGAATCTTGGCACTTGATGCCGTCACCCGGAAGTGGGAAGTCCCTTCGTATTCCGGCTGGACACAGCTAACATCAGGCAGGGGGCGGCATCTCCGTCCCAACATGCAAGGAGCGGGGATGGCCAAGATCGAGGGTATGGTTCAGCGGGTGTTGCTCTCCAAGCCGACCGTTGTGACTCGAGCGGTCTTTTGGAAAATACCGCACAACACCGGGCGAAAAGACATTTGCCTGAAGATTGGCCGCTACAAGAAGTCGGCGTGGTTCGATGCCAACACGCCCGACGAGGCCGAGACCTTGGCGCCCAAGAGCGAGCTGACGCTCGATGACGATGAGTTCAAAGCTCTCATAACTTTCATGCAGGAGAGCTACGAGCCGTTCCGTCAGGGCGTGAAGGCCTTCATCCCGTTGGACAGACCGTTCGACGCGGACAACGCTAGCCAGGTCAAGGCACTGTTCAACTTGCCGCAAAAGGCGGCGTTGCTCCGATTTGTGCTCGACAACGACATCATCCCCGACGAACTGGCCGACGGCCTGCGGCAAGCCAGGCGGATCAAGGCGGTGCGGCAATTCCGCGCCATGCTCGACGAGGACTTGGTGGAGCACGACTGGCAGAAGTGGTTTCAGCAGAATAGCTGGGTGCTTGGAAGCGAATTCGTTAGGGTGCTAGACGAGCGCAGCATCGACACCCAAAACATCTCCGATTTCTTGATGGAGGCCTACGATGGGTTCCTCGACGTGGTGGAGATAAAGCGGCCTGGCGGCTCCATGCAGTTTTGGGCCGGAAGCCTCGACCATGGGAATTCCGTCCCCTCGTCGGATCTGACCAAGGCGATCACCCAGGTGTCGCGATACATCTTTGAAATTGAGCGCGAGGCCAACAGCCAAAAATTCCTGGAACGCATGGGTGGTGTCAAGACGGTGAAGCCACGCTGCGTCCTCTTGTTCGGGCGCTCAAAAGCATGGAACGCCGAGCAGTCGGAAGCCTACCGGATCATGAACGCCAGTTTCCACAATTTGACGGTGCTGACCTACGACCATGTGCTCGCGCGCGCCGAGCGCATCATCGGCAAGTTCAAACCCTGACTGTTTACCGCCGTCATTAGCGGCTTTTTCTGTTGGGCGTGCAGCCCGTAAGTGGCGTTGCGCGGGAGCCTGTTTTTACGCCGTATGGCCCCTCAATCCGCCACTACCGCCGTCACCTCAATCTCCACCTTCGCCCGCTCTTCAATCAGCGCAGCCACCTGCACGCAGCTCATCGCCGGAAAGTTACGGCCCATCACTTCGCGGTAGACCATGCCTAGCTCTTTGAGGCGGGCAATGTACTCGGCGCGATCCAGGATGTACCAGGTCATGCGGGCGACGTGCTCAGGGCCAGCGTTAGCCTCAGCCAGCACGGCGACGATGTTGCGCAGGGCTTGGGCGGTTTGCAAGATGAAGTCGTCGGTCTCAAACTGCTGCTGGGCGTTCCAGCCGATCTGGCC
>JANOTO010000560.1:0-6936 GCA_031416395.1 Rhodoferax sp.
CCCAAGCCTCGGCGCTCTCAGGCGGTGAACAAAAGCAGTTGGAGATCGGCCGCGCGCTGCTGCTTCGGCCCAAGGTGTTGCTGATTGATGAGCCGTCGATTGGTCTGTCGCCGATCGTCGTACATGACGTGTTCAAGCTCCTGCGCAAGTTGGCAGACCAGGGCACGACCGTGCTGATGGTGGAGCAAAACGTGAAGAGTGCATTGAAAGTTTCTGACGAGGCTATTGCGCTGGAGTCAGGCCGCCTGGTGCTGCAAAAGCCTGCGTCGGAGTTGTTGGCCGACCCGAATATTGAGCGGCTGTTTTTAGGCGGTGCGCACGCGTCGGCCACCTTGTTAACGTAATGTCGCACCTCAAGGAAAAAGTATGAGCAATACAACCGATGTAGCGCGTGCCCCTGGGGCAGACCGCGAAGCCATTGACGAAGGGCCCAACCCGCTGGGTTTACAGGGCATTGAGTTCATTGAATACGCCACCGCCAAGCCGCAGGCGCTGGGCCAGGTGCTGGAGACCATGGGCTTTCGCCCGGTGGCGCGGCACCGCTCGCGTGAGGTACTGCTGTACCGCCAGGGTGATATCAACATCATCGTGAACGCGTTCTCAGACGGCGTGGCATTGACCGAGAAGCCAGTCATCACCGCCATCGCCTTGCGGGTGCGCGATGCGTCGTCTGCCTACCGCCGAGCACTGGATCGAGGGGCCTGGGCAGTGCCTGCTCGGGTGGAGGTGATGGAGCTGAATATCCCGGCGGTACACGGCGTGGGCACCAGCCGCATTTACTTTGTGGATCGTCACAAAGAGTTCTCGATTTACGACGTGGATTTCACGCCGATTCCCACGGTCGATCAAAAGCCGCCTGCGCTGGCTGGGTTGCACTTTTTTGGCATCGTGCAATACATTGGCAATGACCGCACTGAGGACTGGACTGAGTTTTACGCTGCGCTGTTTGGCTTCTCGGCACTGCCCGCTGAACAGCGTTTTGGCATCTTGCCCAAGGGTCGAATTCTGCAAAGCCCGTGCCAGAGCTTCTATCTGCAACTGATCGAGCCCGAGCCCGGTGTGCTGGACGTGGAGGACGACGAGTGCCTGCAACGCATGGGTCTGGGCACGCCCGATGTACCAGCGACTGTCGCGCAGCTTCGCGAACGCGGGGTGGAGTTCGTTGCCTCCAAGGGTGTTGAAGCGGATCAGCGCGGCGCGCTCACCCGCACCGCGATGGGCAGCGTGATGTTCGAGCTGGTGCATGATGATCGAACGGTAGTGCGGGGGTGATCAGCCATGAGTCAATTTGAAGGCAATATTGACGATTTTGGGATGGACACGATCACCTTGGCCGGGCCGCTGAAAGCCAAGCTGGAGGCAATCCGTGAAGCAGGTTTCTCGCAGGTGATGCTGCTAGCGCGCGACCTCGTGGGCCACCCAAACGGCTGGCGGGCAGCGGTGCAGGAGGTGAAAGACAGCGGCCTGCGGGTGACGGGTTTTCAGGTGCTGCGCGATTTTGAGGGTCTGTCTGGCCATCTGCACCAATACAAGATCGACATCGCCAAATCGATGCTGGAGATGTGCCACGCGCTGGGCTGTGGTGTGATGCTGGCCTGCTCGAGTACGTCCACGCATGCCACGGGTGAGGCATCAGCCCTGGTCAAAGACCTGCGCAAGCTGGCGATGCTGGCGATCCCAATGAACATCAAGATCGCCTTTGAGGCCTTGAGCTGGGGCCGCACCATCAACGAGTTTCCGCAGGCATGGGACATCATCTCGCAAGCCGACATGCCCAACCTGGGGCTGGGCTTTGACTCGTTTCACATGTTTGCCGCCAAAACGCCGCTGGACGAGCTGGAGATGATCGACCCCGATAAGATCTTTCTCGTGCAACTGGCCGATTTCATGTGGAACGAGATCAAGACGGTGGAAGAGCGCATCAGTACCGCGCGCACCTTTCGCGTGTTCCCTGGTGAAGGTGTCCACAGCGACGCGCTGGCCGCGTTGACACTGAAGCTGCACCAGATGGGTTACCGGGGCGACTATAGTTTTGAGGTCTTCAACGACGACTACCAGCAGATGCCGTTGGAGACCGTGGCCCAGCGGGCGCGGGCCAGCGCGCTGTGGCTGGGCGAGGGCGTGCTGCGCCGCTCAGTGCCGCTGCCCAACAGAATCCGTCTGCGCCGCTGATGCCCTGCGGGTGTCCTGCGGCACGTGCGCAAGACCTGCAACAATGCGCCATGAGCCCTGCAAGCCAGACTCCCGTCATCATCGACATCAAGGAAACGGAAGTTGACATTACCGCCATCCGTGCCCAGGGCGCAGGCGGTCAAAACGTCAACAAAGTCTCCAGCGCCATCCATTTGCGGTTTGACATTGGGGCCAGCAGCCTGCCAGACGATGTGAAGGAACGCCTGCTGGCGTTGCGCGACAGCCGCATCACTGGTGAGGGTGTGCTGGTGCTTAAAGCGCAAAGCCACCGCACGCAGGATGCCAACAAGCTCGATGCCTTCGCGCGCCTGCATGAGCTGGTCAACAGCGTGGCCACACCGCCGCGTGTGCGCCGCGCCACCAAGCCGACGTTTGGCTCCAAACAACGCCGCCTGGAGGGCAAAAGCCAGCGGTCTGAGACGAAAGCGCTGCGGGCGC
Organism: Rhodoferax sp.; assembly: GCA_031416395.1. Classification (GTDB taxonomy): domain Bacteria; phylum Pseudomonadota; class Gammaproteobacteria; order Burkholderiales; family Burkholderiaceae_C; genus JANYCG01. Next base: position 2,632 of record JANOTO010000560.1, read on the forward strand.
GGGTTGCAGAATGAATTCTGCTGAAAATTAACCTGCGAGTTAATTTATATCCCAAAAACTGTGTTTGGACACAGAATATGAACGATGCGAGCCTCTAGCTCCCGTATCATTTGTTTGGTATGCTATTAATATAGTAGCTAATGATCTTGAACTCTGCCGAATGGGTCGGGGACGGTGAGACGGCATCTTCAAGAACGCCGATTCAAAAAATCTCGAAGCGCGGCGAGCGTAGCCTCTGGTGCTTCAGTCATTTGGTGGTGGCCCACAGCGAGCTGAACCGTCTGAGCCACGATGCCCGACGCGCGGGCTTTGTCGATCAACGTGCGAGCGCCTGCGGGCGGTGTCATCTGGTCTTGCGCACCCAGCAAAAAAAGCACGGAGCACTGAATTTGACTGATCGCCACTTCACCATTGGCGTAGTCGTTGCAAGACTTGAAGCCTCGGTAGAAAACGTTGACCACTCGATTGCTCTTGAACACCCGCTGGTTCAATGCAGTGTTGCTGCCCAGCACCCAGGTGCCGGGCCCCAGCGCCGAGGGTGGCGCAGACAGCGTAGAGCGGGAGAATAGGTTGATCAGCCGAATGCCCTCGTCAGGATCGTCCAGCGCGGCTTTGAGCAATGCGTCTGACACCTTCATCGGAAACGCGATGCCAATCAGCGCCAAGTGGGTCGCGCGAGTTTTAAGCTTGTATGCGGCCTCCAACGCGATCAACGCGCCAAAGCTGTGGCCAACCAACGCGGCGCGCTCGACACCCGCAGCATCCAGCAGGGCGACGATGAAATCTGCCGCTTCTTCAACCGTCGATGGCGCATCGCCACCACTTCGGCAATGGCCTGGCAAGTCAACCGCGAGCACGTTCCAGCCGTGGTTGGCCAGGTAGCGGCTTTGCAGAATCCACACGCTGTGGTCGTTCAATACGCCGTGAATCATCACGACCGTGGGTTGGCTGGCGACCATCGCTTTGCCGCCGGTATAGCAATAGGTGGTGTGGCCGTTAACTTGCAATTCCATCACGCACCTGCCTTGGCTGGCGTTTTTGAACCTGCTTTTTCAGCGGCTTTCAGCGCGCGCTTCAAGTCGTCAATCAAGTCGTCTGCATCCTCCAATCCGATTGACAGGCGAATCGTGCCCTGCGTAATGCCGCCTGCCGCCAGTGCCTCATCACTCATGCGAAAGTGCGTGGTGCTGGCCGGGTGAATCACCAGGCTGCGGCAATCGCCCACGTTGGCAAGGTGACTGAAGACCTTGAGGGTTTCCACAAACGCCTTGCCTTGCTCGCGGTCGCCTTTGAGATCGAAGCTGAACACCGAGCCCGCACCGCGTGGCAGCAGCTTTTGGGCCAATGCATGGCTGGGGTGGCTGTCCAGCAGCGGATGCCCCACCCGCGCCACGAAGGCTTGGTTGGTCAAAAACTCCACCACCTTCTGGGTGTTTTGCATGTGGCGCTCCATGCGCAGCGAAAGCGTTTCAATCCCTTGCAAGATCAACCACGCTGAGTGTGGGCTCATGCACGCGCCAAAGTCACGCAGGCCCTCGCGTCGCGCGCGCAGCAGGAAGGCACCCACAGTGGATTCTTCGGTGAACACCATGTTGTGAAAGCCGTCGTAGGGCGATGCCAGCTCAGCAAACTTGCCAGAAGCGCTGTGCGATGCCGCCCAGTCGAAGTTGCCACTGTCCACCACGATGCCGCCAATCACCGTGCCGTGGCCGCTCAGGAATTTGGTAGCCGAGTGGTAGACCAGGTCAGCGCCGTGCTCAAACGGTTTCATCAGCCAAGGCGATGTCAGGGTGGAGTCCACCAGCAGTGGCACGCTTGCCTCGTGCGCGATGGCGGCGATGGTCGGGATGTCCAGCACGTCCAGCCCAGGGTTGCCCACGGTTTCGCCAAAGAACAGTTTGGTGTTGGGCCGCACGGCCGCGCGCCAGCCGTCAACGTCACCGGGCTTGACAAAGCTGGTGTCAATGCCAAAACGGCGCATCGTGTAGTGCAGCAGGTTTTGCGAGCCACCATACAGCGCGGTGGAAGCCACGATGTGAGAGCCCGCGCCCATCAGCGTCGCCACACATAAATGCAGGGCCGCCTGGCCGCTGGCGGTGGTGATGGCGCCAATGCCGCCTTCAAGCGCCGCAACGCGCTGCTCCAGCACGGCGTTGGTGGGATTGCTGATGCGCGAGTAGACGTGGCCTGCGCGCTCCAAATTGAAGAGCGAGCGGGCGTGCTCGCTGGACTCGAACACGAACGAGGTCGTTAAATGAATTGGCACGGCACGCGCGCCCGTAGCCGGGTCAGGCGAGGTGCCGGCGTGCAGGGCCAGAGTGTCAAAGCCTGGGTCAGAGTAGCCTGGCATGGGGTCTCCAATGGTTGATTTGGATCAGCGCGAAAAGCTCTGGTAAATGTCATTGTGAGCTATATTTGGGTCAACCCATGCCCTGGTGTGGCAAGGATAAGGAGTGCGCATGAAAGTCAGCGATATTTTGCGTGTTAAAGGCGGCACGCTGTACACCGCAACGCCTGAAGATCTTTTGTCAAACGCGATGAAGGTGATGGCCGAGAACGACATCGGATCGCTGGTCGTCATGTCACACGGCAAAGTGGTGGGCATGCTGACCTTTCGCGAGGTGATTCAAACCATCGTCAAAAATGGGGGCACGGTGGGCACGACCACAGTGTGGAAATCAATGGACAACGGTCCCTTGACCTGCACCATGGAAACCGAGCTGGACGAAGTGCGCCGCATGATGCTCGATCGCCACGCCCGCTACATGCCGGTGATCGACAAAATGATGCTGATGGGCGTGATCAGCTTTTATGACGTGGCCAAGTCGGTAGTGGACAGCCAGAATTTCGAGAACAAGATGCTCAAAGCCTACATCCGCGACTGGCCTGCGGGAGAAGAGGGCGAGCAGGGATAGTTTGATTTGGCAATGAACCCTCAAGCATGCAGCCGCACTACTTCTAATTGAAGCATCATGATTCGTCCGCGAGTATGATTAAATCCTACTCGTCAATTCGAAAGGCTTGTTATGCGTACCACGCAGCAATTCAGTATCACGCTGCCCACAGAAATGGCGGGACTTGTGAAATCCAAAGTGGCTTGCGGCGACTACGCCACTGAGAGCGAGGTCATACGCGATGGCCTGCGCGTACTGATGGCGCGTGACCGCGCTCAGGAGAACTGGCTTCGCACCCAGGTCGGCCCGGCCCTGGACGCAGTCAAAGCTGATCCGAACCGGGCGGTGCCCATTGCCCAAGTACGCAAACGACTTGCGGCAGCGCATCGCTCGGCCTCTGCAAAAGCTTGATGCCGACCTCGGTTTTGCCGGTCGTCTTCACGCCGGAGGCAATCGAACAGCTTGAGGCGTTGTACGGCTATATCGCAGATGCCGCCTCCCCTTTGGTGGCCCAGCGTTACACCGATGCCATCGTGACCTACTGCGAGACCCTACAGGTCTTCCCTCTCAGAGGCGCACGCAGGGATGACATCCGTCCCGGACTGCGCACAACGAACTACAAGGGCCGCGCTGTGATCGCCTTCGTCGTAGGCGACGATCGGGTGTCTATCATCGGAGTGTTTTATGGAGGTCAAGACTACGAGACCGCATTGAACCCGCCGGATGAAGACCCCAACTCCGATATCGCTCAGTAGAACGCACGGTTAGCTTTACTGATGATCGTTGTACTCCAGCGTGATGGTAAGGGACATCTACCGGCTGGGGGGCAAAATCAGCCCGATGCAAACTTACCTTCAAGCCCATCTACAAGCGTTTTACGCCGACCAGTTTGTCCTGCCCCTGCCCGAGGGCCATCGCTTTCCGATGCGCAAATACGGGCTGCTGCGTGACTGGTTGACGCAGAATCTGCCGCAAGTTCAGTTGCAAGTCGCACCAGCGGCCACCGACGGGCAGCTTGCGCTGTGCCACACGCCAGAGTACATCCAGGCCATCAGCTCGGGCAGTATTTCTCCCAGTGCGATGCGCGAGATCGGTTTCCCGTGGAGTCTGGCGATGGCCGAGCGGGCACGGCGCTCTGTCGGTGCCAGCATTGAAGCGGCGCGCGTATCGCTGGGGCTGCTGGGCAGCAAGCCTGCGGGCATCGCGGCCAATTTGGCGGGCGGCACGCACCACAGCTATGCCAGCAAAGGCGGCGGGTTTTGCGTGTTCAATGACTTCGCCGTCACCGCGCGTCTGATCCAGGCCGAGTGGGCGCGGCTGCATCGCCATCTGCGCCAGCCGCTGCAAGTGGCCATCATTGACCTGGACGTACATCAAGGCAACGGCACGGCCAGCATCTTTCAAAACGACA
>JANOTO010000561.1:0-1839 GCA_031416395.1 Rhodoferax sp.
CAAATCGCCCATTGCCTGATCCATGCAGGCCAGCCACTGGTCGCGCTCCTGGATGCCGATTTTGGCGTGCATGTGGCGAGCGCGCAGCATGGGGTGGCCGAAGCGGTCGGTGTAATGCTGAGGGCCGCCCAGCCAGCCGCACAGGAACCAGAACAGCTTGTCGCGCGAGCCTTGAAGGTCATTGCCATGCACGGCGCGCAGTTGGGTGTAGCCGCGCTCCAAGTCCATCAGGTCATAGAAACGATCCACCAGCGCCTTGACTTTGGCTTCGCCGCCAATCCACGCGAAGGGTGTTTCGAATTTTGGTTTTTCTTGAATTTGCATCGGTCAATTTTACTGGGGTGCCCTGCGCAAAGTCTCGACCACAGGCCGACGCAGCACTTCACGCAGGCCCCACCAGCCTGCCGCCAGCGCCAACACAGCACCCGCCAGTGCACCGACCAGCGGCACCCAGGGCGATACGGTCCATTCAAACTCGAACACGTATTTGGCCAGGCCCCAGCCAACGATGGCCGCAACGATGGAGGCTAAAAAGCCGGCCAGCATGCCCACACCGGCCAACTCCGCACGCTGCACCTGACGTAGCAGCGAGCCGCGCGCACCCACTGCACGCATGATGGCGAACTCGCGCGCCCTCTCCTCGCGGGTGGCCGTGACGGCTGCAAACAGTACGACCAAACCTGCGGCCAGGGTGAAGCCAAATAGAAACTCCACCGCGCCAATCACCTGATCGAGCACGCGCTGAATTTGCGTGAGTGTGATCGTCAAATCTACATTGGTGATGTTAGGAAACTGGCGCACCAGCGCATTGTCAAAGCCTTGCGTTACCGGTGCCTTGAACGCACTCATGAAGGTGGTGGGTACATCGGGCAGCGATTTCACGGGGTAGATGACGAAGAAATTCGCCCGCATCGAACCCCAATCGACCTTGCGCAGGGAGGTGATTTTGGCATCGACCAAAACGCCGCCCATGTCAAAGCGCAAGCTGTCGCCCAGCTTCACACCCAGCGTGGTGGCAATGCCTTCTTCCACGCTGATGGCCCCGGCCTCGTTGTCCACCCACTTGCCGCCCACCAGCTCGTTGTGAGCTGGCCGGGTGACGCTGGTGGACAGGTTGAATTCACGGTCTACCAGGCGTTTGGCACGCTCGTCCATGAAGTTGTCGGGGTTGACGGCTTTGTCGTTGATGGCCACCAGGCGACCGCGAATCATCGGGAACCAGTCGTACTTGGCCACGCCCGCGTCTGTCAGCGTTTTCTGAAATGCATCTCCCTGATCCGGCATGACGTTGATGACGAAACGGTTTGGCGCATCCGGCGGCGTGGCTTTGCGCCAACTGTTGATCAAATCCGTGCGCAATAGCACCAGCAAGATCAGCGCCAGCATGCCCACGGCCAGTGCGCTGATCTGCACCACAGCATACGCCGGGCGGGCCGACACTTGCCTCGTCGCCAGCATCAGCCAGCGTGGCGCGGTGGATTCATTCACGCTCATGCGCAGCAGCTTGACAGCCAGCCAGCCCAAGCCCGCAAAAACGACGACTGCGCCAGCAAAACCACCCACGGCAATCAGCCCCAATTTCAGATCACTGCTGGCCGCCAGCAGCAGCGCGCAAAAGCCCGCCACGCCCACCGCCAGTACACCCAGTGAGGCGGGCTTCAAATTGCCGACATCTCGGCGAATCACCCGCAGCGGCGGCACCTGCGCGAGTTGCAAAACCGGAGGCAGGCCAAAGGCGAACAGCAGCGTCAGGCCCATCCCAAAGCCAAACAGCACGGGCCAGATCGTCGCGGCGGGCAGTGAGGCCTCAACCAGCCCGGCCAGCAGCAGCACAAATCC
>JANOTO010000562.1:0-1743 GCA_031416395.1 Rhodoferax sp.
CTGGAGGCTGCGCACCCGGAGTTGATCACCCTTGATTCGCCTACCCAGCGCGTCGGTGGCAAGCCGCTGGATGGTTTTGCAAGCGTGCGCCACGCCATCCCGATGTTGAGCATCCGCACTGAGACCGATACCGAAGCCACAGGCGCGCAAAGTTTTGACACCCGTGTGCGCAAAGAGCTGGGCTTGGCGCCGGGCGACGCGCCCATCGAGTACGTGGCTGAGCCCAAATTTGACGGCCTGGCCATGAGCTTGCGCTACGTGGACGGCGTGCTGGTGCAAGCCGCCACGCGCGGCGACGGCGAAACCGGTGAAGACGTGACGCAGAACGTCCGCACCATCGGTCAAATCCCTTTGCGGTTGACAACAGATGCGCCGCAAGTTCTAGAAGTACGCGGCGAGGTCTATATGCGCCGCGACGATTTCGAAAAATTGAACGAACGCCAGCGCGAGAAGATCGCCAAAGGCATCAAGGGTGAGAAGACGTTCGTCAACCCACGTAACGCCGCAGCGGGCGCAGTGCGTCAGCTTGACCCGGCGATTGCAGCGCAACGGCCTTTGAGCTTCTTCGCCTATGGCTTGGGCGAAATCACGTCTGCCGAGCAGGGTGGGCCAGACTTCAAAACCCACGCCGAAATGCTGCAAACGCTGAAATCATGGGGCTTCCCCGTCTCTTCTCTCGTCGATATTACACAAAGCGCTTCTGATTTAGTAGCGTACCACCAGCGAGTGGGGCAGCAGCGCGATGGCCTTGGATTCGACATTGACGGCGTGGTTTACAAAGTCAACCGCATGGATTTGCAGCGTCAACTGGGTTTTGTGACGCGCGAGCCGCGCTGGGCGGTGGCGCACAAGTATCCTGCGCAAGAGCAGTTGACGACCGTACTGGGCATTGAAATTCAGGTGGGCCGCACTGGCAAATTGACGCCCGTCGCCAAGCTCGCCCCCGTGTTTGTCGGCGGTGTGACCGTCACCAACGCTACCCTGCACAACGAAGACGAAGCGCGTCGCAAAGACGTTCGTGTTGGCGACACGGTGATCGTTCGCCGTGCGGGCGATGTGATTCCTGAAGTGGTCTCGGTAATGCTGGACAAACGCACGGGTGATGCCCCAGTCTTCACCATGCCCCACGTGTGCCCCGTGTGCGCCAGCGTGGCCGTGCGCGAGGAGGGCGAGGCAGATTACCGCTGCACCGGCGGCCTGTTTTGCAGTGCGCAGCGCAAGCAGGCGATCCTGCATTTTGCGCAGCGCCGCGCAGTCGAGGTAGAGGGCCTGGGCGACAAACTGGTCGATCAGTTGGTGGACGCGAACGTCATCAAAACCCTGCCAGACTTGTACCGCCTGGGTTTGGCATCACTCGCCGCACTAGATCGCATGGCCGAGAAGTCAGCGCAAAACATCGTCGATGCGCTGCAAAAATCAAAGCAAACCACGCTGCCACGCTTCTTGTTCGGTTTGGGCATCCGCCACGTCGGCGAGTCCACCGCCAAGGCATTGGCCCGCCATTTCGGCAAGCTCGATTCGATCATGGACGCAACGCTGGAGCAGTTAACTGGCGTTGCCGACGTCGGCCCCATCGTCGCGCTGAGCCTGCGGACATTCTTTGATCAGCCGCACAATCGCGAAGTGGTCGAGCAACTCCGAGCTTGTGGATTGACCTGGGAAGAGGGCGAGCCGGTGGGTGGCGCTCTGCAGCCCTTGGCCGGCAAAACCTTTGTCATCACCGGCACGCTGCCCACACTCAGC
>JANOTO010000563.1:0-1881 GCA_031416395.1 Rhodoferax sp.
GCCGTGGCAAATCGCACATATTCATGAATGTCCAGCGTGCCCGATTGGTACTGGGCATAAAACTTCTCGTTCTGCTGGCCGAACTCGGCAGGATCTACCCAACCATTCGTGGTGGTGAAAACGCCCCAGGAATAGTCGGAATCAATCGACAACAGGGTGTGATCCAGGTCAAAAAAAACGAATCTCTTCACGTGCTCATTCACGAGTTTAATCACGAATTTTCCATCATCGATTTGATCAGCGGAATGGTGAGGGGCCGTTTCGTTTGCAGGGAATAACTGTCCATCAGTTCAAGCAATTCCATTAGGCTGCCCAAGTCGCGGCTGAAGCGCGTCAGCATGAAGTCCATCACCTCGTCACCCAAAAAAATGCCCCGAGTATCGGCCGACTGGCGCAGCACGGCCCGGCGTTCAGACTCGCTGAGCACATGCAACTCAAACACATGACCCCAACCCAGCCGCGTGCGCAAGTCATCACGCAGTGGCAAATCTGCCGGCGGCAAGGCACCCGCCGCCATCACCCAGCGCTGCAAGGTTTGCGCGTTGACGAACCAGTTGAACGCCGCCTGCTGCTGAATGGCGGTGTACAGGTGCACATCGTCCAGCAGCACCGCCGCCCAGGATTCATTGAACGCAGGGGGCTCCAGCACCGTGGCGTCCAACCAGCCGGCTACAGCGCCCTGCTCGCGCAGCGCTTCGCGGGCGGCTTTGAGCAGATGGGTTTTACCGCTGGCACTGCCGCCCCACACATATGTTGGCACAGGCGAGCGGGTGGCGGCGTTGGATTGATTGCCGATCCACAAAGTCAAGTGACTCACAACGGCGGAATTCGGCCCCGCCACGAAACTCGCCAAGGTGGGGCCGCTGGCCAAACCCATGTCGAGTGCGAGCTGCTTCATTGGCACTTGAATCAACCGGTGTACAGCTTGCTGGACAGGTAATTGGCCTGCACGCGCCGAATCGCCACCAGCAGCACCGCACTGGCGGGCAGCGCCACTAGCACGCCCACGAGCCCAAATATCTGGCCAAACGCCAACAGTGCAAAGATCACCGCCAAAGGATGCAAGCCAATGCGCTCACCGACCAGGCGCGGGGTCAGAATCAAGCTCTCGAGCAGTTGACCGATGCCAAACACCACCGCAACCATCACCAGCGCCTTGATGGAGGCAAACTGCAACAGCCCCGCAAGCACCGCCAGAATCAGCCCGATGCCAAACCCCAGGTACGGCACAAACATGGCCAGCCCGGTGAAGATGCCAATCGGCAGCGCCAGATCGAGCCCAAACAGCGCCATGCCCACGCTGTAAAAAACCGCCATCGACAGCATCACCAGCAACTGCCCGCGCAGGTACTGGCCCAACACAACGTCGGCCTCATGGGTAAAGCTGTCAAAACTCGCGCGTGCGCGCAGGGGCACCAGGGCAACCGCGCGGGCCACGAAGCGCTCCCAATCCATCAGAAGGTAAAACAGGGCGACGGGGATCAACACGATGTTGCCCAACAGCGTCATCGCAACACTGCCACCGAGCTTCAGCGACGACAGCACGGAGCCAAAGGCATCCTCGAAATTGGCACTCAGGTACTTCAGCACAAAGGCTTTGATGCTGTTCACATCCAGCGAAACCTTGAAGCCAAACTGCGCCGCCAGCGGTGAGAACCAGCTGTTGAACCGGTCGGCCAACTGCGGCAACTGCTCACGCATCAGCGGTACCTCTTTGGCGAGGATTGGGATGATCAGCAGCACCAGGCTGAGCATCGCGACCAGAAAAATGACTTCCACAAAAATGACGGCCAGCACGCGCGGAATGCGGCCTTTGCCCATGTGATCCAGCTTGTTGACCAGTGGCGTCAACGCGTAAGCCAGTATTGCCGCCACCACAAA
>JANOTO010000564.1:0-2095 GCA_031416395.1 Rhodoferax sp.
GGTTAGCAGGCCTTGCGCGGCCAGTTGCAGGTGGCGCGCCTGTGCGAGGCTGAGTTGCACTAGAGGTTGGCGCGAAGGCGGTGGAGCAAACCTGCGGTGGAGCCATCCAACCCCGACACATCACCACGCTTCATGCGCGACTCCACATCTCTGGCCAGCACCTTGCCCAGCTCCACGCCCCATTGGTCAAAGCTGTTGATGCCCCAGATCGAGCCGCTGACAAACACCCGGTGCTCCTGCAAGGCAATCAGCGCACCCAGCGATGCCGGGGTGAGTTCATTGAGCAACAAGAAAGTGCTGGGCCGATTGCCGGGGAAGTTCTTGTGGCCACCCGCGTCCGCCTTGCCCACCATCAGTGCCTGTGCTTGGGCGACGGCATTGGCGAGCAGCAAATCATGATGGCTTGCCAGATTGTGTTTTGGCGTTTTGACGGCAACAAATTCCACCGGCACGACATCCGTGCCCTGGTGAAGCATCTGAAAATACGCGTGCTGGCCATTCGTCCCCGGCTCACCCCACAGCACGGGCGATGTCGCGAAGGGCAGCGCCGCGCCTTGTGTATCAATACGCTTGCCGTTGCTCTCCATCTCCAACTGCTGCAAGTACGCGGGCAGGCGGCGCAACGCGCTGTGGTACGGCGCAATGCTGCGGCTGGTGAAGCAGTGAAAGTTGCTGTACCAGATATCAATCAGTGCCAAGCGCACAGGAAGATTTTGTTCCAACGGTGCGGCTCGGAAGTGCTGATCCATGTCATGCGCGCCCGCGAGAAACTCCCTGAAACCGCTCGCGCCAATCGCAATCGCCAGCGGCAGGCCGATAGCTGACCACACAGAATAACGCCCTCCCACCCAGTCCCAAAACCCAAAGGTGGTGCTGATGCCAAACGCTTCGGCCGCCGCCACATTGGTGGTGAGGGCTGCGAAATGCCGTGCGATGTCAGTGCCGCCGTTCGCTTCAAACCATGCCTTGGCGGACTGCGCATTGGTCATCGTCTCAATCGTGGTGAAGGTCTTGCTGGCGATTAGAAACAGCGTGCTTTGCGGTTTGACGCGCTTCAATACCGCCGCCAGCTCGTGTCCATCCACGTTGGACACAAAGTGAATTCGCTTGGTGGGCATCGCGAACTCATCCAGCGCCAGCACGGCCATCTGCGGCCCCAAGTCCGAGCCGCCGATGCCGATGTTGACGACGTCGGTGATGGCATCGTCCGCGCGAACTCGTTCGGCATAGGCCAGCATGGCATCGAGCGTGGCGTGCACCTGCGTCAGTTCAACTGGTGCGTCTTGCTTCGCGCGGGGTGTGCGCAACAACCAATGCATCACCGCGCGCTGCTCGGTGGTGTTGATGGCCTCGCCCGCAAACATCGCATCGCGGTGACTTTCCACACCGCATTGGCGCGCCAAGCCCAACAGCAATTGCGCGGTCGGCGTGTCGATCAGGTTTTTCGACAAATCGGCGAACACATGGGGTGCCTGCTGGCTGAACAACACAAAACGGTGGGTATCCGTCGCGAAGCCTTGGCGAGCGTCAAAGCTCTTGCCGCTGGCTGAAAACTGGGCTTGCAGTTGCTTCCAGGCGGGCGTACGGTCGCAGCGCAAACGCGAGACGCTGGTCATGCCGCCAACATCAACTTTTCGAGCTTGATCGCGTCCGCACAAAACGCCCGAATGCCCTCGGCCAGTTTCTCGGTGGCCATCGCATCTTCGTTCAAGGCGAATCTGAACTGAGACTCGTCAAAATTCACAGCCGGTAAGTCAAGCTTTTGCGCCGCTTTCGCATCCAGGGCCTTCGGTAACGGCGCGTCCGTCGCGGCCAGCGTTGCCAGCAAATCAGGGCTGATGGTCAGCAAGTCACACCCCGCCAGCGCGGTGATTTGCCCCACGTTGCGAAAGCTCGCGCCCATCACCTCGGTGGCAATGCCAAAGTGTTTGTAATGGTTGAAGATTTGCTGAACGGACTTCACGCCGGGGTCATTGGCATTCGCGTTATCCGCTTCGACCCAAGCCGCGCCCGCAGACTTTTTGTACCAGTCGTAAATACGCCCCACGAAGGGCGATATCAACTGCACTTTGGCCTGCCCGCATGCCACCGCCTG
>JANOTO010000565.1:0-4482 GCA_031416395.1 Rhodoferax sp.
TGGGTGCGGACTTGATGAACGCCGCGTTGGCGCTCACGCAAATGCCCGCGCAGCTTTCCAGCGTGGTGCTGGGCTGGGGCTTGTCACCGTTGGCAGTCGTCTCGGCGATTCTGTTGTTTTACGTGGTGCTCGGCGCGGTGATGGACGAGCTGTCGATGATTCTCTTGACCATCCCGATCTTCTTTCCGATGGTGATTGGCTTGGACTTTGGCATGCCCAAGGAGTCGGTCGCGATCTGGTTTGGCATCATGGTCTTGATGACTGTGGGCTTTGGCCTTTTGGCGCCACCCGTGGGCTTGAACGTGTATGTCGTCAACAGCCTGGCAAAAGACGTGCCCATCGCCGAGAGCTATCGGGGCGTGATGCCGTTTTTGATCAGCGACGTGTTTCGCACCTTGCTGTTGCTGTTTTTTCCCGGCATCTCACTTTGGCTGGTGAAGTACATCACTTGAAACTTAGGGATTGAGGGTAATTCCGGTCATCCCTGGCTGGCAATTTCCGTTACTGTCACTGTCAGTCTTTTTGCATTTCGTATCCATTTATTTCCTGGAGAACCCGGATGATTCAACGTCGCACCCTTCTCAAAACTGCCGGAGCCGCCGTGGTGACGGCCCCCGTGCTGTCGATGGCACAAGCCACTGTCACGCTCAAGTTCCACACCTTCATGGCGCCCACCTCCAATGTGTGGCTGAACATGCACAAGGCCTGGATGGACAAGGTGGAGAAAGACTCGGGCGGGCGCATCAAGTTTGAAGCCTACCCGGCCATGCAGTTGGGCGGCACCCCGGTTCAGTTGTTCGACCAGGCGCGCGATGGCGTTGTGGACGTGGTCTGGACGCTGCCCGGAAACACGGCGGGCCGCTTCCCGCGGGTTGAAGCGTTTGAGCTGCCCTTCATCATGAACAACGCCGAGGCCACCTCCAAAGCCTACTGGGAATACATGCAGACGTTTGCGGCTGATGAGTTCAAGGAAGTCCAGGTGCTGGCCCTTCAGGTGCACGGCCCCGGCGTAATCCACACCGTGGACAAGGCCGTCAGGTCAGTAGACGACCTCAAGGGCCTCAAAATGCGGGGCCCGACTCGACAGGTCACCAAGCTGCTGGGCAGCCTGGGTGCAACGCCCGTTGGCATGCCGTTGCCCAGCATTCCTGATGCGCTGAGCAAGGGCACCATCAATGGCTGCGTCATCCCGTGGGAGGTGGTGCCGTCAATCAAGGTACATGAGCTGACCAAGTTCTCCGCCGAATTTGACCCCGCAGGCGGCGCGCTGTACACCACCACCTTTGTGATGGCCATGAACAAGGCCAAGTACAACTCCCTGCCGGCTGATTTGAAGAAGGTGATTGATGCCAACTCGGGCCTGGAGACATCGGGCTGGCTCGGCAAAACCCAGCAAGCTGGCGATACCGCAGGCCGCAAAGCCGCCACCGACCGGGGCAACAACGTCTTCACACTGAGTGCTGCCGACGCACAGGAGTTCCGCCGCAAATCGCGCGCGCTCGAAATTGAATGGGTCGAGGACATGAACAAAAGAGGCTTTGAAGGCCGCAAGCTGCTGGATGGGGCCAAAGCCTTGATTGAGAAACACGGCAAAGCGGGCACCGCCAAAAAGGCCTGAAAAGAGGCGTCAATCCCCTTCGATTCGAATAGGGCTCCCTCGGGAGCCCTTTTTGTTTTCAAACTAAACTGTGTCGATGCAACGCTCTCCCATCAAACACTGCAAAAACTGCGGCACCGCCGTGGTCTACCGAATCCCCGATGACGGCGACACCAAACACCGCGCCGTCTGCCCCGCCTGCCACACCGTTCATTACGAAAACCCGCTCAACGTGGTCGGCACCGTGCCGCACTTTGGTGACCGGGTGCTGCTGTGCAAACGTAACATCGAGCCACGCTTTGGCAAGTGGACGCTGCCCGCCGGCTTCATGGAATTGGACGAAACCTTGGCCGAAGGTGCCGCACGCGAGACGGTGGAAGAAGCCGGCGCTCGGTTTGAAATGGAAGGCCTGTTCTCGATTTTGAACGTCGCCCGCGTCGGCCAAGTTCACATGTTTTACCGCGCGCGCTTGACCAGCGATCAGTTTGATCCTGGCACAGAGACCATCGAGGCCAAGCTGTTTTTGGAATCCGAAATCCCCTGGGGCGAGATCGCGTTCAGAACGGTGAAGGAGACGCTGGAGCGCTACTTTGCGGATCGCAAGACTGGTGCGTTTGCCATCCACACCGTCGATATCACGTAGGCGGAACACGCGTCATGGCTTCCAAATCACGCGCACTCGCTCTGGTTACTTTGCAGAAGCCGCGCAATGCCGTGGAAAACGCGCTGCTCGACCTCGTGATCCGCATCCCCAACTCACGAGAACACGCAGTCGAGCAGCCGCAGGCACGCGCCCAAGCGCTCGCGCGAAGCGCCTCACGCCAGGCCAGCCTAGTGGCCAGCTCAATGGCTCTGCCGCCCGGCTTATGGGGCTGGCTCACCGTGCTGCCCGAGCTGATCGCCGTGTGGAAGCTGCAAACGCAGATGGTCTCAGACATTGCCGCCGTTTACGGCAAAAGCGCAGCGATGGGCCGTGAGCAGATGATGTACTGCTTGTTCAAGCACGTCTCGGCCCAGCTCTTTCGCGATGTGGTCACCCGCGTGGGCGAGCGCGTGCTGGTGCAAAAGGCCTCGTCCGCCTTGGTGCAATCGATGATCAAGAAACTTGGCCTCACCATCACGCAAGGCTTGGTCGGCAAAAGCGCCTCGCGCTTCCTGCCCATCATTGGCGCGGTGGGCGTCGGTGCCTATGCCTACTACGACACCAGCCAGGTCGCCAAAACGGCGATTGAGCTGTTCTCCAAAGAGATCGTGCTGGAGGATGGTCTGGTTGATGAACCTGTCGATAGCGTCGTGGACAAGCCTGTCAAGGCAAGCCCTGGCAAATTCAAGGCAAAAAGAGTTTAAAAGGATGTCAATATACCCAATATAGGTATATTGAGACGTTTTTTTGCGTTTTTTGACTATTAATACGGTGATTTTGGCATCTAGCTCTCGCATAATATAGCCATGTTGCTACTATTTTAATAGTCACTGACCTAACAATGAACAAATGCCTTTGAATCGCTTCATTCTCACCGGGCTGCTCGCCTTTGCACTGTCCGCTGCTCAAGCCCAGAGCGTCAAGCCACCTGAATCAGAATCTGCTACTGCGCCTGCACCGGCAGTCCTGCCAGAGCCGTCAACGTCCGCACGCGACCTGTTCTCACGCTACAAAGACCGACTGCTGCAAGTTCGCGTGCTGCTCAACAGTGCCAATGAGCAGTCCGCCTTGGGCTCAGGGTTCATAGTGCGCGATCAGGGTGCAAAAGATACTACCGGTGCCACGTGGGTGCTGACCAATTACCACGTGATTTCCTCCTTGGCCATCGACCCGGACAAATACCGCATCGAGCTGCGCGGCACCAACGGACGCACTGCAAAGGCTCAGTTGATGGCGCTGGATGTGATTCACGACTTGGCGCTCTTGCGGGTTGAGCCAGACCAAGGTGCGGCATGGCCCAACGTGTTCTCGCTGCGGGAAGCACCACTGGCCCAGGGCAGCAAAATTTTCTCGCTGGGTAATCCGCTGGAGCTGGGGTTTTTAATCTCGGAGGGCATCTACAACGGCCTGGTGGAGTCGCGCATCTACGACGAAATGCTGTTCTCGGGCGCATTGAACTCGGGCATGAGTGGCGGTCCGGCGATCGACGAGCAGGGCCAGGTGGTGGGTGTGAATGTGGCCACGCGGCGCGATGGCGAGCAGCTTAGCTTTCTCGTGCCTGTGCGCTATGCGAGAGAACTACTGGCGCGCGAGATGCAAGAGCGTTCCGCTGGCGCGGCCCCCCGCAAAGAATGGCGCAAGACGATTGCGCAGCAGCTACTGGTTCATCAAGATTTTCTGGTGAGCAGGCTATTGGGCAATGGCGGCAAAACCGCGCTGGGGTTCTCCAGCCAGACGCTGGCCGGGCGCACCGTGCCCACGCTGGATGGCACCCTCACCAAGTGCTGGGCCAGTGGACGCGAGGGCGAGAAGCAGCGCTTTGCACGCGACTCGCTGGACTGCAGCCTCAAGGCGGGCCTGTTCGTGCGCGGCAGCGTGCACACCGGCACGATGAGTTTGCAGCACGTGGTGCTACGCAATGAAAAGCTCGCCACGCCGCAATTCTTGGCGCTCGGAACCCACAAATCGCAATCGTTCTCGCATCCACGCGGTGGCAGCGATTTGACCTCGGCCGAGTGCGACAGCCGCTACGTGCAACCCGCCAGCCGCACCTACCGCGTATCGGTGTGCCTGCGCGCGTACCGCAAGTTTGAAGACATTTACGATGTCACCGTCACCGCCGTGCAAATGGACGATGCACGTGAACGGCAGACCAGCCAGTTCTGGCTCAAAGGCTTCTCGTTCGACAACACCCAGCGCCTGACGCAACTGTTTCTGGAGCGTCTGCAATGACCTGGTTTGT
>JANOTO010000566.1:0-2911 GCA_031416395.1 Rhodoferax sp.
GCTTCAAAATCGTAGCTGGTTGCGAGGTATTTTCGTACCGAGTCGGCCAGCAGTTGCTGCTCTTCGTTGAATTCAAAATCCATCTTGTTGCCCAATTTTTTGGTCTATAAACCGAGTGTCATCTTGGCGATGATATTGCGCTGAATCTCGTTGGAACCCGCATAAATGCTGGCTTTGCGGTAGTTGTAGTAGCGTGGTGACAGGCGCGAGTCATACGCGTTGACGGCACCTTCGTCTACGGCTGCAAACGGCTGCGCATTCGGCCCCACGGCCTGCATCATCAGCTCGGTGATGCGCTGCTGCACCTCGGTGCCTTTGATCTTCAACATTGACACATCGGCACCCGGTGGTTGGCCCGTGATTCGCATCTTGTCCAGAAAGCGGCGCGCGGTCAGCTCCAGCGCTTCGAGGTCGATCTCAGCGCGCGAGATGCGGTCGCGAAAGCGGGTGTCTTGCATCAGCGAGTGACCGTCGGTGGACTCGCGCTCGGCCAGTGCTTGCAAAGCTGCCATCTCGCGGCGCAGGCCGCCCGTGCGCGCGCTGCCCATGCGCTCGTGGCCGAGCAGGTACTTGGCCACGGTCCAGCCTTTGTTTTCTTCAAACACGAGGTTCTCGATGGGCACCTTGACGTTTTCAAAAAAGATCTCATTCACCTCGTGGCCGCCGTCCATCAATATCAGCGGTCGCACGGTGATGCCAGGAGTTTTCATGTCGATCAGCAAAAAGCTGATGCCCTCCTGGCGCTTCTCGGAGGTGGAATCGGTGCGCACCAGGCAAAAAATCCAGTCACCAAAGTGACCCAAAGTTGTCCAGATTTTTTGACCGTTCACCAGGTAATGGTCGCCTTGGCGATCCGCGCGGGTTTTGAGCGACGCGAGGTCAGAGCCCGAGCCCGGCTCGGAATAGCCCTGCACCCAGAAGTCATCGCCCTCGCGAATGCGCGGCAAAAAGCGCTGCTTTTGCTCGGGCGTGCCAAAGCGCATCAGCACGGCGGCGCACATCAGCGGGCCAAATGGGGCCACACCGGGCGCGCCGGCCAGGCCGAACTCTTCATCAAAAATATAGCGCTGGGTGTTGTCCCAGCCTGTGCCGCCCCACTCCACAGGCCAATGCGGCACGGCCCAGCCCTTGTTCGCCAAAATCTTGTGCCAGCGGATCAAGTTGGCGCGCGTCAGCTCTTGGTACTGCGTTACTTTGGTCCGCAGGTCAGTCGGCAAGTTGGCTGCCAGCCAGGTGCGAACCTCATCGCGAAAGGCCAGCTCGCCAGGGGAATAGTTCATGTCCATGGGGGGTGCTCCAGTTGAGGTAATTTTGTCACACGGTGGCTGCACAAATGGGTTCGCACGCTATCCATTTTCAGAAGTCCGAGTCAAAATGCAGCGAACACAGGAGACAGATCGATGTACGCAGCACTTCATGCAAAAGCAGCCCCCGCGCACCCCGCTTTCATCATGGCCAGCACGGGCGAGACGGTGAGCTACGCCGAGCTGGACAAGCGCAGCAACCGCTTGGCCCATCTGCTTCGCGCCAACGGCTTGCAGCGGCTGGATCACTACGCGATCTTTATGGAGAACAACAACCGCTATCTCGAATGCTGCGCGGCCGGGCATCGCTCGGGCCTGTACTACACCTGCATCAACTCATTTTTGACAGCAGACGAGCTGGCCTACATTCTGAACAACAGTGAGTCCAAAGTGTTGATCACCTCGCGCGCCAAGCGTGATGTGGCGCTGGCAGCCTTGAAGCAATGCCCCAACGTGAGCCTGTGCTTGGTGGTGGACGGTGACGCGGCTGACGCAGCGGTGCTGGACTTTGCAACGGCCACGGCCGCCTTCCCCGACACGCCGATTGCCGACGAGTGGCTGGGCACCTCGATGCTCTATTCCTCCGGTACGACCGGCAGACCCAAGGGCGTATTGCGGCCCTTGGCAGAAGAGCCGCCCACCTTCCAGATGCCGCTGTTCCAGTTTCTCAACAAGCTGTGGAAGTACCGTGAGGGCATGACCTATCTGTCTCCGGCGCCCCTGTACCACTCCGCACCGCAAGCGGCGGTGTCGCTGGCGGTTCACAACGGTGCCACGGTTGTGATCATGGAGCATTTCGACCCCGAGGCCTATCTGGCGCTGGTTGAAAAATACCAGGTCACGCACAGTCAACTGGTGCCGACCATGTTCAACCGCATGCTCAAGCTGCCGGCCGAGGTGCGGGCCAAATACGATCTGTCGTCCTTGCAGGTGGCGATTCATGCCGCAGCACCTTGCCCGGTGCAGATCAAAGAGCAGATGATTGGCTGGTGGGGCCCGATCATCGACGAGTACTACGGCGCAACTGAAGGCCTGGGCTTTACTGCCTGCAACAGCGCCGAGTGGCTGGCGCATCGCGGCACCGTCGGCAAAGTGATGATGGGCGATTTGCATATTCTGGACGAGCAAATGCAACCGGCACCCAAAGGCACGCCGGGCGAAATCTGGTTCAAAACCGCATCTCCGTTCGTTTACTTCAACGACCCCGAGCGCACCGCATTGACGCGTTCGAGCGACGGCACGATGAGCACGGTGGGCGACGTAGGGTATGTGGACGACGACGGCTTTTTGCACCTGACGGATCGCTCCACCTTCATGATCATCAGCGGTGGTGTCAACATCTATCCGCAGGAGTGCGAGAACCTGCTGACCGTGCATCCCAAAGTGGCCGACGCAGCCGTCTTCGGCGTGCCCAACGAAGACTTGGGCGAAGAGGTCAAAGCGGTGGTGCAGTTGATTGCGGGTGAGCAGCCCAGCCCTGCGCTGGAGGCGGAATTGATTGCGTATTGCCAGGCCCATCTGGCCAAATTGAAGTGCCCCAGGACGATTGACTTTGATGCGGCGTTGCCCAGGCTGCCAACTGGCAAGCTGTACAAGAAGCCGCTGCG
>JANOTO010000567.1:0-7772 GCA_031416395.1 Rhodoferax sp.
GACCGCATTGCCTTCGTGCGCATGGCCTCGGGCAAGTACACGCCGGGGATGAAGTTGAAGGTCATGCGCACCGCCAAAGAGCTGCGACCCACCAGCGTGGTCACCTTCATGAGCCAGCGGCGCGAAGCAGTGGAAGAGGCCTACGCGGGCGATATCGTGGGCTTCACGACCCACGGCGGCGTGCAGTTGGGCGATACGATCACCGATGGCTCGGTCAACCTGCAATTCACGGGTTTACCTTTTTTTGCGCCGGAGCTGTTCATGACCGTGGTGCTGAAAAATCCGCTGCGCACCAAGCAATTGCAGCAGGGCCTGGCGCAACTGGGTGAGGAGGGTGCGATTCAGGTGTTTCGCCCGGAGATCGGTGGCAACATGCTGCTCGGTGCGGTGGGGCAATTGCAGTTTGAAGTGGTGCAACATCGCTTGAAAGGCGAGTACGATGCCGACATTCGCCTCGAAGGCAGCCAGTACACGGGGGCGCGCTGGATCACGGCGGATACCCCCGCCGAGCTTAAAACCTTTGTCGATGCCTACCCCGCCCGCATGGCGCTGGATGCGGCCAACACGCTGGCGTATTTGACGACCTCGCAGTACGACGTGCGGCTGGCGCAGGAGCGCTTTCCGAAGATTCACTTTCACCCGCTGCGTGAACATGCAGGGCTGGCATTGCAGTCTGCTGGATAGCCCGTGCTGCCCTTGTCAGACTGGCCGCTGGCAGCGCGGCGCAACATCATCGGCGTGTTCACCGATATTGACGATACGCTGACGACTGATGGTGCCATCACGACGGATGCGCTCAAGGCGCTGGGCGAGCTGAAGACAGCGGGCCTGCATGTCATTCCCATCACGGGACGGCCCGTGGGCTGGAGCGAGCAAGTGGCGTTTGGGGGCGATAAAACATGGCCGGTGGATGCCGTGGTGGCTGAAAACGGCTCTACCGCCCTTTTTTTGAACCAAACAGGCTTCTCGCTTCCGAAGAAAAAGCATGAGCAGCTATTAAAAATATACCAGCAAGATGGGGCAACCCGCTCCAAAAACTACGAGCGTATGCAGCAGATAGCCCAGCGCGTACAGCGCGAAGTGAGTGGCGTTGTGCTGTCGCAGGATTCGGGCGGACGTGAGACTGACATCGCGATTGACCATAGTGAGTTCGCGCAGTTAAGCGCAGAAAAAATGAATCAAGTGGTGCAGATCATGCAGTCTGAGGGCATGAACGCCACCATCAGCAGCATTCACATTAACGGCTGGTTTGGCGACCATAACAAGCTGGCGGGCGCACGCTGGATCGTGCGCGAGCTGTTCGGGCGTGATCTTGATGACGAAATGGATCGCTGGGTGTATGTGGGTGATTCAACCAACGATACGCTGATGTTTGAGTACTTTGCGCACAGTGTGGGCGTGGCCAACATTCTGCGCTTTGAAGCCGAGCTATCGCACAAGCCGCGCTACATCACTCTGGCTGAGCGCGGCGCGGGTTTTGCCGAAGTGGCGCGCGCACTGCTACAGGCCGCCAAGCCTTGAAGCTGCAGACTCCAGATTACCCAGCACATTGCGCCGATACTCCTCTTTTTGCAGCAGATCAAAGTCGGTGTCGGCATAGCGCCGGGCAATGGCTCGGAATTCTTCTTGAATGTCCACAAACGCATCGACCATGTCCGGGTCAAAGTGTTTTGCCTTGCCCTCGATGATGATTTTCACCGCGACCTCGTGCGCCATGCCTTCCTTGTAGACACGTTTGCTGATCAGTGCGTCATACACATCCGCCACCGCCATCAGCCGCGCTGAGATGGGGATGCGATCACCCGCGCGGCCCTGCGGATAGCCGCTGCCGTCCCACTTTTCCTGGTGGAACAGCGCGATGTCTTTGGCCATGCTCAAAAACTCGGCCTGCGTGCCCAGCATGCGCTCTGCGTTGTTGATGGCTTCCCAACCGAGCGTCGTGTGGGTTTTCATGATCTCGAATTCATCCGGCGTGAACTTGCCGGGCTTGAGCAAGATGCGATCCGGAATGGCGACTTTACCGATGTCGTGCAGCGGCGCGGATTTGAACAGCGTGCTGATGTTGGCGTCGGTCAAAAACGAGGTGAAGCGAGGATTCGGTTTGAGTTTTTCAGCCAGCGCGCGCACGTAGTTTTGGGTACGGCGGATGTGGTTGCCGGTCTCCGAGTCGCGCGTCTCGGCCATCGAGGCCATGGTGAGAATGGTCACGTCCTGGATCGCCGTCATCTGGCGGTCGCGCTTGGAGATCTCGTGCTCCAAAAACGCGTTTTTATCGCGCAGAAAATCCGCGCTGGCCTTGAGCTTGAGGTGTGTGCTCACGCGCGCCATCACGATGGACGGGCTGATCGGCTTGGTGATGTAGTCCACCGCCCCTAAGCGCAGGCCCTGCTGCTCGTCTTCAATGCCAGTCTTGGCGGTCAGAAAAATCACTGGGATATTGCTGGTGGCTGGATTGGCCTTGAGCTTGCGGCAGACTTCGTAGCCGTCCAGGTCAGCCATCATGATGTCTAGCAGGATCAAGTCGGGCGGGCGATCCGAGATGGCCAATTTCAGGCAGTTGGCCCCTTCGCTGGCAACTTGCACGCGGTACTCGGTTTTAAGCAGATTGGCCAGCAGCGACAGATCGTGCGGCGTGTCGTCGACCACCAGTACAGTGGCTTTTTCTGCTGTGTAGAGTGAATCCATGACGGAGTGCCTTAGAGTGTCTCAGTGCGCCTTGTCAAGCTCGTGTTTGCGGTGCTGAATGGCTACGCCGCCATAACTATGCCATAGTCCCCGAGCGTTGCCATCGCAGATTCAACAGATTCAGCGAATTTTGATCTGCATTGCCAGGCAAGCCGTGTTCAGCGCGATCAGCGCATGGTCAAATTTCAGCGTTTCCATGGCCGATTTGACGGGCTCAAACCCCGCGCCGAGCGCCGCCTCAAGCACGTCGCGGTTCTGCTCAAACACTTCCTCCGCCTCAAAATCCTGCTCGGCCAGTAGGCGCGCCAGTTGGGCACACACCATCACCACCTGATCTGCCTGGTCGGTCTGCGACAGCTCGTGGGCGGCGGGGGGCAGTTTTTCAGCCAAGCTGGCCACCAAAGTGTCTAGCCGCAGGCCGGTGGGTATGAGTGCGGAATTGATCATGTCGCGCGTGGCTTTGCAGTGGATGGCGGTCTCCAGCGCGCTGGCATCGCGCTCCAGCTCGGTGGCACCAATGCTGCCTGCGACACCCTTGAGCGTGTGCGCAATGCGTTCGGCCAAAGTAATGTCGCCGACGTCCAGTGCAGCCCGGATGTCGCGCACCGCGCCGGCTTGCGAGCTGGTAAATTTACGCAACAGAACCACGTAGAGCGGCTGGCGGCCCATCACCCGGCGCAACCCCAGTCGAATATCCAGGCCAAACACCGTTGCCAACGCGGTCATGACGCTCGGGTTGGTCTGACCTGGCAGTGCACTCCTCTCGCGGGCAGCGACCTCGCCCGAGCTTGGCACGACATGGCCCAGCCCCGAGCGAGGGCGAATCAGGCGTGCAAGCGTGCGCCACAGCTCAATCGGCTCTACCGGCTTGACGATGAACCCGGCCATGCCCGCGCGCTTGCAACGTTCGCGGTCTTCCTGCATGGCATTGGCGGTCATGGCGGCAATGGGCAGGTACTCGTTACGGCTGTCTTTACGAATCTCGGCGGTGGCATCCAGGCCATCCAGCACGGGCATTTGCAAGTCCATCAGAACGATGTCATAGGGGCGGCCAGCGTCGTTGCTGGCGGCAATCTCTTGCACGGCCACCAGGCCGTTGCCGGCCACGTCCACGGCAAACCCCACATCGACCAGCATGGCCGATGCGACCTCCTGGTTCAAGTCGTTGTCCTCTACCAGCAGGACACGTGCGCCCGCCACACGGCGCAGCGCCTCACGCGCCAGCGCGTAGTCGTCCGTCAGCGCATCTGGCGGGCTCAACTGCCCAAAGCCCGATGGCAGGCACGTGTTGGCGGAGTTAGCCAAGCCGACGCGCGCCGTGAACCAGAAGGTGCTGCCCTCGCCCAATGCACCTTCCACGCCCACGCCGCCGCCCATCAAGTTGGCCAGCCCTTTACTGATGGCCAGACCCAACCCGGTGCCACCAAACTGGCGCGTGGTAGACGTGTCAGCCTGCTCGAAGCTGCGAAACAGCCTTGCCGCCAGCTCGGGCGAGATGCCGATGCCGGTGTCTTTCACGTCAAATTCCAACAGCAGGCTGTCATCGCCCTTCTCGCCTCTTTCTTTCACACGGATGCTGATCTTTATCTCGCCGCGGTGGGTGAACTTGACCGCATTGTTGGCGTAGTTGATGAGAATCTGCCCCAGGCGCAGTGGGTCGCCTACCAGCAGATTGGGCACATCCGGGGCGACCTCAACCACCAGCTTCAGGCCTTTGGCGCTGGCTTTGTCGTTGATGACATTCACCACTTGGCTGGTGACGTTGGCCAGCTCAAACACCACGCGCTCGATGTTGAGCTTGCCCGCCTCCACCTTGGAGATGTCCAAAATGTCGTCAATGATGCTCAGGAGGTCTTTGCCCGAGAGCTGAATTTTGCTGATGAACTCGGCCTGGCGTGGTGATAGCTCGGTCTTCATCACCAGGTAGGCCATGCCGATGATGGCGTTCATCGGGGTGCGAATCTCATGGCTCATGTTGGCCAGAAAGTCGCCTTTGGCGCGGTTGGCGGCATCAGCGGCATCCTTGGCGCGACGAAGCTGTTCCTGCGCGCGCTCCTGCTCCGATATGTCCACCATCGTGCCAATCAGCCCGCCGGGCTCGCCACTGGGTTTGAGAAAACCTTGCACCATGTACAGCGTGGAGCGCACTTCGCGGTTCGCGTAAGGAATCTTAAGCTCGCGCCGCACGGACAGCGCTTCCCGGATCACCTGCTCGTCCTCGCTTTGGTAAAAAGCACGCGTGACATCGGAACCAAGCTTGATTTCTGCAAAAGTCTTGCCAATCAAGTCTTCGCGGCGCAGACGAAAAGCCTCCTCGAACGCTCGGTTCATTCCCTGAAAGCGCGCATCCGGGCCTTTGTAAAACACCGGAATCGGTATGGTGTCCATCAGTGCTTTCTGAAGGGCCACCTGCTCGGCCAGTTGCTCTTGCAGCTGGCGCTCCTTGGTGGCGTCTTCCTGCAAGCCGACGATGCCAGTGACCTTGCCCGCCGCGTCGAAAACTGGCGAAACCAGAGTTTGCGCGGTGAAAACGGTGCCGTCCTTGCGTCTGTTCAAAAAATCACCACGCCAGGGCTTACCGCTGCGAACTGCCTGAATCATTTCACCGTACTTTTCGGGCTGAATCTCAGGGACGACCACCGTGCTGGTCGGCAGGCCCGTGAGTTCTTCCAGGGCGTAGCCCGTGTCCTTCAAAAAACGGGGGTTGACCCAATCAATGCGTGCGTCCTCCTTGGCGATAACGACAGAGAACGGACTCAACTCCAGCGCCGTGCCCAGCGTGTTGTAGCGCGCGCGTGCGGCCGCAATGCGCCTGCGCCCCACCAGCACCTGTAGCAACAGCAGGCCTAACAGGGCCAAGATGGCAAATGCAGTCAGACCCAACATGAAGCGAAGCAGGGGCGAGATCAAGCCGTCCAACGGGTGCAGGCTGACCGCAAGCCACGGTCCGCTGGGGTCGCTCCACTGTACTTTTTCGCGCAGCACGAGGTAGCGCTTGGCACCCACCTGCGTGGTATCCGCCATTGCGTCAAAGGGCAGGGCCACGGGTGCCGTGGCGTTAAAGCGCGTGGCGAACTGATGCAGTTCGCGAATTTCTTTCAGGCGCGCCTCGGTAATGGGCGGGTTAATGCGGTAAATCCAATCAGCTTGGGTGCTCGAGAACACGATGCCCTGGGGCGACAACAACAACGCGTCATCACCCGCGAAGCGCAGCAACTGGTCCGTCTTGCTGCTGGGCATCTTGAGCATCACAACACCAATCACAGCGCTGGTCTGGCGGTTGTCGTCGTAAAGCGGCGCGGCATAGTAAAGACCACGCTCGGACGATGCCGAGCCCACGGCCGCGTAGGAATTTGCAGCACCTTGCATGGCTGTCTTGAAGTATGGCCTGAACGCCACGTTAAGCCCGGTCGAGCGTTTGTTGTCAGTGGAATGGGCAACCACTTTTCCGGTGGCCGAAATCACGTAAGCACCATCTGCATTGAAGAGCGAGCGTGCAACCGAGAGCCGTTGAAGTACCTCGGTTGCATCGGGCGAAAACTCACCCAACGCCGCCGCTTTGAGCACCGGGTCGTTCAGGCCCATCAGCATGGCGGCCCCCAGCGCCACCGCGCGGCTGCCTTCGTCTTCCAGCGCACTGGCGGTATAGCGCAACGCGCTTTCCAGGCCCGTGCGGCGGTCGGCAATGCGGCTGGCGGTCAACCATCGCTCAACCAGCAAAGCCCCCATCAGCGCGACCACCATGACCCCAAACAGCGCAAGCCAATGCGGTCGCGAGAGCCTTAAAAAAACCGGCAGTTTGAAAATGGCATCTCCGCAGGCAGTTGTTTTGGCGATGTTAGCCGCTTGACGTGTGCAATGCAGCCGCGCTCTGTTTGATTAAAAATTAACTCAGGAGTTAATTTAATCGTCAAAAACGAATATTATGAATCTTCTATGCCTCCAGCTCTCGGGTTATATGCATAATCAGCTACATATTAAATAGCAATCACTCGGTGCCAAAGCGATCAGGATGCTTGCCTTTGATCGGCGCGTAGAACGCCTTGATCTTCGCCATATCCACCTCGACATCACCACTGGGAACAAACACCGGCCCCAGGCCGCTTTGCTT
The DNA here is from genome assembly GCA_031416395.1 of Rhodoferax sp. Taxonomy (GTDB): domain Bacteria; phylum Pseudomonadota; class Gammaproteobacteria; order Burkholderiales; family Burkholderiaceae_C; genus JANYCG01. The sequence continues at coordinate 6,797 of JANOTO010000567.1, forward strand.
CTTCTCGTAGTTCATGTAAGCCATCACGATGGGCACCTTGGCACCCACTGCGATGTAGTAAAACCCAGTCTTCCAAAATCGCGTGTTGCTGCGGGTGCCCTCGGGCGGCACGATCAACTGAAGCGGGCCGTCGGCGGCGTTCAGCGCTTCTATTGACGCCGCCACCAGATTGTTGGCCTTGTCGCGGTCCACCGGAATGCCGCCCAGCCACATCATCACGCCGCGAAACGGTGGTTTGAAAATCTGCGCCTTGCCCATCCAGTAGACGTGCAGCCCCAGGATGAAGGCCGTCATCAAGGTGTAGGGCAAGTCCCAGTTGCTGGTGTGCGGCGCGGCAATCAGCACGCTCTTTTGCCCACCAGGCGGCAAGCTGCCTTCGACCTTCCAGCCGTTGAGCTTCATGAAGGCGATCGAGAAAGCGCGCAGCACCGTGTTGACGATGGGAGTGTCGAAGATGGTGCGGTGCATGGAATGTAAAGTCGAAGGTTTTCAAAGAACGGAAAATGCAGCCCCATGAACCTCGATGAACCACTAGGCCTGGAGTGGACGACGCTGCAAAACAACCACGAGCATTATGAGCACGGCGCTTTGGCGCTGAAGGTGGTGACGGTCGTTTTCGCGTTTGCGCTGCTGGCCGTCAACCTGCCTGCATTGATCGTTGCATTGGGGGTGGCGGCACTGTGGCTGCAAGAAGGCATTTACCGCACCTCCCAAAGCCGACTGGGGCAGCGGCTGCTGGTGCTGGAAGGCTTGATCAGAGGCACCGAGTCTGCCGTGCCATTCCAGCTTCATACCCAATGGCAGGCGGTGCGCCCCGGTGTGGGCGGCCTGCTGCGAGAGTACTTGGGCAATGCGCTTCGCCCGACGGTGGCGTATCCGTATGTTGTGCTGCTGCTGGGTTTGCTGGTGCTGCACTTTTTCCGATGACGATGGCGCAAAGACTGCTCGCCGGGGCGACGATTTGCCTGGCGCTGAC
>JANOTO010000568.1:0-4924 GCA_031416395.1 Rhodoferax sp.
CATGCGGTGGTAAGCATGACGGAGACGCTGTACCAGGATTTGTCGCTGGTCACCGAGCAAATCAGCGCCAGCGTGCTATGCCCATTTTTTGTCGCCACTGGCATTAACGACAGTGAGCGCAATCGACCGGGGGCGATGAAAAATGCCGGTGCAAAACTAACCCAAAGCCAGAAGATCGGCCAAGCCATGACCTCCAAGGCAGTGACCAGCGGCAAGGTGAGCGCTGCGGATGTGGCCGCGCTGGTGTTTGACGCGGTGGCCGCCAATCGTTTCTACATCTATAGCCATCCCAAGGCAATCAAGTCGGTTCAAACTCGCATGGAAGACATCATGCAGGCGCGCAACCCGACCGATCCATTTGCTGACAAACCCGAGATTGGTGTTGAATTGAAGCGAGCGCTTCGAGAAATTGCTTGAGCTCAGTGGAGACTTTGCAGACTGGTGACTTGATCAAAGAGCTCAACCTGCGCTCGCTTCTCTTCAGATTTTCCGAGCAACGATAAGAACTGCACCAGGTCTTCTTCCTCCACAAAGCTGGCGGATGATTCGGCTTCAAGCAAGGCGGCTGGCATTTGTGGGCGGGCCACCACGTAGCCCTGAACGTAATCAACTCCGATCTCCGTCAGCGTTTGCACGGTTGCTGAATCTTCAGCCCACTCGGCAATCGTCTTCATGCCCAAGTTGCGGGCCAGGCTGACGATAGCCTCCACGATGGCCACATTGGCAGGGTGCCGGTTCATGTCCACAATGAAGCTACCGTCAATCTTCAGCAAGTCGGCTGTGAGTTCCTTCAGGTAGGAGAACGAGGTGTAGCCCGCGCCAAAATCATCCAGCGCTACTTTGGCCCCGTAGCTGCGAACCTTGTCCACAAAACGCCGGGTGTTATTCAGGTCGTGCAGGGCAACGCTCTCGGTTATCTCCAGGCACAGGTGCGTAACGATGTGGATGTTGAGCTCCAGCATTGCATAAACGTCCTGTAAAAACTTCTCATCGTTGAGCGAGGCACCACTCAAGTTCATGCAGACAAACCGGGTGTTTTTCAGCTTGTCAAAATGCGTGTTCATCCAGGCCAAAGTGGTGGACAGCACCCAACGGTCTATCACGCTCATGCGCCCGCTGCTCTCGCCTGCAGAGATCAGCCGGTCAGTGGGTATCAAGCGGCCATCCTCGTCCAGCATGCGCAGCAGCACTTCAAAGTTCAACGAATCATACGGCCGGGTCAGCGACATGATCGGTTGCATCATCAAGAACAGCCCGTCTGTTGCATGGGGTGTTGAGAGCCGCTCGACCAGCTTCAATTCGGCCTCGTGCTGATCAAAGGCGCTGGCATTGCGCTCAAAGATCACCAGACCATCGCCACTGCCCGTCTTTGCCTCGTGGCATGCCCTGTCAGCGGTAGAAACCGCATCTTTGACCTGCATCTCGGTGCCTACCTCTATCAAGCCCATTGATCCGCGCACATGAAAAGCCCTGTCGCCCACGCGGTAGGGGGTGCTGCCCAATGCCTCGATGATGCCTCGGCAGATCAACGAAGCCACCGGGATTTTCGTATCTGACATGACCAGCACAAACTCGTCACCTCCGACTCTGCCAAACTGCATGGAGCCGGAGATCATCTGGCTCACTCGTCGGCACACCTGCTGCAAGACGTCGTCACCGGCGGCATGGCCATACAGGTCGTTGATCAGGCGAAAACGGTCCAGATCCAGGTAGGCAAGCGCCAGCGGCTTGCCAGTCGCCAGTTCGGCCATGGCGTTCTCGAGCGCCTTTTCGATGCCCCGGCGATTCAAAACCTTGGTCAGCGGATCGTTGTTGACCAAAAACAGCAACTCCTCTGTGGCCTTGGCTTTTTCGGTGATATTCTGCAAAGACCCTTCAATGCGATCGCGCGCCAGAGTTGCCTTCACAAGAAAACGGCTCACCTCACGGTCGCCCAGCAGCGGCGCACGCCCCCTGAGTTCAAGCTCGCCATCACTTTGCGTGTGCACTAGGTTATGCAACTGCGCCCAGGCCCCGCCACTGAAGTGCCGCTGCCACGATTGCCCGCCTTCGTCAAGAACCTTCTGGCCCAGCATGCGCATCAGGGCCGGGTTGGCGCTCAAAAAACGGCCCCGCATATCCAGTGTGAACAACCCAATCGGCATCGCTTCGTAGGTGTGTTGCAGCTCTGCTTGAATCTCAAGGCGCTTCTGATGCTCGGTGCGCATCTGCGCCGCAATCGCCACCGCCGCCAGCAGGCTTGATGACAATGCCGCCGTGACGCTGTTGAACGACCCAATCAGCCCTTTGAATCCCAAAGCGGCTGCAATCACTTCGTAAAGACTGGCGGCAATGGTGACCGCGATGGACGCGCTGTACCACATGGCGGCCTTGGAGCGTGTGATGATCAGGATGCGGACCAGCGAAACCACCATGAATGCGACAAACAGGGAGGTGGCGACCCAGAGCAGTGGCAGGAAGTTTTTGTAAGGTGCAGTGGCAGAAACGACCAGCATTGGGAGGCACACCCATTGCACAACCCGAAGTTGCCAGATCGCGCCAACCCTTGTGAGCTCGCTTCTGAACAGCATGCCAAACAGCGTCACCGAGAGGATGTAGTAAATGGCCATCGTCATGGCTCGAATCTTAGACAGGCCCCCCGCTGGAATCGCATAGCCCAGCCACTGCATGTCCCACCCCGCCGATAGTGCCCCCATACGTAAGTTGACGACCAGCCAAGCCGCAAAAAGCAGGTAAAGCGCACTGCGGTTGATAATGGCGGTGACAAGCACAAAAACCGCCAAAATCAGGATGCCGCCTTCAAGCAAGCCCGATTTGCGGTGAAACTCGTGCGCCGACAATTGCAGGTCGGCGGCGCTCCACAACATCGCTGTTAGCCGCGCTGGACCCGCTGAAATGATCTTGCAGATGATCGGCTGATCACCAACGGAGCGAGTCACATCAAGCGCAAATCCTGCCTTAACTTCGCGCATGCGGCCCTGGGTCATATCGCGATTTCCCTGGCCTATCAGTTTGAGCGTGTGCGCATCCCAGCACGTTGCATCGACCGCGTGGCGCGACGGGAACTCGACATTTATTGCGGCCGCGTCAGTGCCTCCTGGGACATTGAAGCTGATCCAGAAAGGCTCCTCAGACAGCTCCGTGTCATAAAACTTGCTGCTCTTTTGTCCAGCTACAGCAGACAGACCCGCACGTGGATCGACCGATTGATTGGGCTGCGCCTGCAACGGTATTTTGCCCACCCGAATCTCCAGCAACTGGGGTTCAGCGGTCGAATACTGGGCGTTCCAGTACAGAAACGCCAATACGCTGGCGATAACCACAGCCATCGGGATTGCGTAGCTCGAAAAGCCATGCAGCAGCCTATCGAGCCACTGGTTAAGCTGGTAGCTGATTTTTCCGAAAAACTCAGACTGTTTCGTCAATTTTCTCGTGTCCCCAAGCTGCGCCTGCAAGGTCAATCGTCAATGTTGAGGTAACAATAGTATTACCAATGCGCGACAGAGCACGCAAAAACGCTTCGGATTGATTTCCACCAACTAATGATTGTTCTCGCCGTGGTATTTTCATACCAAGACCAATCGTGGACGTTACACCTATGCAGGGTGTACAGCAAGGGGACTTAACATATGTCGTTATAAATAAACAACATTTAAATCATCAACTTGCAAAAAAGACATCAAGTGAAACCTGATGCGCAAGTCCTACAAAAAAAAGGGCTGAGCGCGAATTTGTAACTTGTAGATAGGGGATGAAGGTGTGCTGAGGTGTTGCTGTGGAGGTGGTCTGACGAATGCCGGATGCCGTTCTGCTCGCGCTGATTTACATCGAATAGCGCGCTGTATTGGTGCGCGGAATTTGTACCGCCGATTGCGAAAAGCGTGGTGCGCGGCGCTCTCCGAGTTCAATGTCCGGGTGAAAAGTGCGAAATGCGAAATCAAACAACGGGTTGTGCGCCATCGTCCAGCGTGCCTCAGCGGTTGCAACACAGGAGGTCATGACGCGATGGGGCAAGTTTCCGACGTGCGCCAACGGAATGAAGCCCGAGCCGGGGAACACATCCTCAAACAGCATTCTTTCGTACTGCCGATCAATGGGCGCGCGCCCGGTGATCACCATCCACTCAATCCCTGTCAGCTTGCAATACAGGTAGAACGCCTTGAACAGCACCGTCGTCACCAGTCGCCCGCCCTTGCCGTCGGTTACGCCTAGGCGAGTCGCTTCTGCGAGCCGACGGCCGTTGAGCCAGTCAGGCAACTGAATCGATTGCTCTAAACTCAGCGGTCGAAATTCATTGGTCTGGATTCGCATCGTCCCCAAGGGCGAGCCGTCCAGTTTGGACTCAGCCAACAGCACCACCACGCCCTCATCACCGTCGGTGCTCTCGGGCACCTTCAAAGTCTCGGCAAATGCGGGCAGGTGCCTGGCATAGGCCGAGTAGCGGATTTTGATGGCCTTGGACAGGTCATCATCGTCGCCCACCAAGCGCACTGTGAAAGGAAGCACTTCCTCGACCATCTTGAGTTGACTGGCGTGAGGGAGGTCGTCAGTAACCGCGAACCCGGTCTGCGGCAGTCGCGCGGCCGACTCACCAAATGGGGCACCCGTGTGACCCAACGCACCATTGACGATTCTGTTGATGGGGCTGGCAACAGAGGCTGTTTGCTTCATCATGATTTGCACACCGTACGCAAGTACAGTAAGTTGAATTAAGCACCAGGGCCACAGCGGCCATGGACATGCAACTAAATGTAGGTGTAACGGATGCGGTGACGAAGTCGGCGGTTGGATGCGAGTCGCGTAAGAATTTGCCTTACAGATCAGCAGCTTGCCGACACTGCTTGAAGTGTTTTCCCGGTCTTTGGGTCGTACACCACCAGGTTGATTTGGCGCGGATGGCCAGGCGTGGCTGCAATGCTTCGCC
>JANOTO010000569.1:0-4955 GCA_031416395.1 Rhodoferax sp.
ATGCAGATGCTCCAGCACATCACAGATCAGCGTGGTGTCGCAGTAAATGTCCGAGCCAACTTGCAGGATCGGTGTCTTGCGATAGCCACCCGTCAGCGCCACCACATCCGGCTTGGGCATGATCTGGGGAATGATGACGGACTTCCAGACCAGGCCTTTGAACCCCAAAATCAACCGAATTTTTTCGGCAAACGGCGACGCGGGATAGTGGTGCAAAAAGATGTCTGCCATGGAGCGCCTTTCCTGATAACCCGAATCGTTAATCAGTTGTGGGTCAAATAAGTTTAACCAACTGCTTGCCGAAGTTTTTGCCTTTGAGCAAACCCAAAAAGGCTTCCGGCGCGGCCTCCAAGCCCATTGCAATCGACTCGCGCGCTTTGAGCTTGCCGGTGGCCACCAGCGCGCCCAGCTCGGCCAACGCCTGAGGCCAGATTTCCATGTGCTCGCTGACGATGAAGCCCTCGACCTTCAGTCGCTGAATCAGGATGAGGGCGGGTTGCGCCAGCGGTAAAGGCGCGCCATCGTAGCCGGCGATCATGCCGCAGACGGCAATGCGGCCAAACGCATTCATGCGGCCGAGCACAGCATCCAGCACCATGCCGCCGACGTTTTCAAAATAGCCATCAATGCCATCTGGGCACGCGTCTTTCAAGGCTTTTGAAAGCGATGCAGCATCCTTGTGAGTTTTGTAGTCGATGCAGACATCGAAACCCAATTCCTTGACGGCATAGTCGCATTTCTCAGTGCCGCCTGCGATACCGACCGTGCGACAACCGCGCGCTTTGGACAGGGCCGCAAAAGCGCTGCCCACGGCACCCGTGGCCGCGCTGACGACCATGGTCTGCCCCGCCTTCGGGTCGATGATCTTGACCAAGCCGTACCAAGCCGTAACACCCGGCATACCGACTGCACCGAGATAGGCACTCAAAGGCACGTGGGTTGTATCAACCTTTCGCAGCGCGCCCAGTTGGGTCGCATCGACCACGCTGTACTGCTGCCAGCCCCCCATGCCAACGACTTTGTCGCCCACTTTGAACTTGTCGTTGTGCGACTCGATCACCTCGCCCACTGTGCCGCCACCCATCGTCTGGCCCAGCGCCTGTGGCACGGCGTAGCTCTTGCTGTCGTTCATGCGGCCGCGCATGTACGGGTCCAGGCTCATGAAATGGTGGCGCACCAAAACCTGGCCTGCGGTGAGTGCCGGGGTTTGGCTCTCCACCAGTTTGAAGTTGCTGGCCATCGCTTCGCCGGTGGGGCGGTTGTCGAGGTGGATTTGTTTGTTGCTTGGCATGATTAGCTTTCTGATGTAGGTTGATTGGGTTGAATCCGTTGGATTAATCGGTGGAGACGATGTCGCTCTGAAAGTCTCCGGCAGTCGTTTCGGTGACCGCACGTTTAACGTATTTGAAAGTCCCAGTGGCATGCGCGCACATCTTTCCTTCGCTGTCGTAAATCGTCGCCTCGGTGAAGGCGAGCGATTTAGTGCGGTGTTTCAGAAGCCCTTTGCTCACCAGCAGGCCACGGCAAGGCTGCATGAAGCTGGTTTTCATCTCGATGGTGACGACGCCCATATCTTTTTGCACGCTGCGTGCGGCCGTGGCCATGCTCACATCCAGCAGCGTCATCACTGCGCCACCGTGCGTCACGTGGAATGTATTGAGATGTTCGGGCTTGGGGTGATAGCTGATCTGCGAGTGGCCACCGTCGAACACATCCAGGTCAAAGCCCAGGTGCTCGACGAAGGGAATCTTGATCGCGAAGGTCATAGAGAAACTAGGCCCCTGTCACAACACTCACGCCACCGTCAACCGCCAGCCATTGGCCTGTGATGTGCTTGCCCGCATCCGAGGCAAAAAGCAAGGTCACGCCTTTCAAGTCCTCATCATCACCCAGCCGATTCAATGGCGCGGCAGCAGCCATTTTTTCTTCACCCAGCAAGGTGATCAAACCCTCCGCCATCTTGGTCATGAAGAAGCCGGGGCAGATGGCGTTGACGTTGATGTGGTGGTCGCCCCACTCTGCCGCCAGCGTGCGTGTGAAGTTGACCACCGCGCCCTTGGACGTGCTGTACGCAATCGTCTCCATGCCTTTGGGGTTGCCGTTGAGTCCGGCGATAGAGGCAATGTTGATGATGCGCCCACCCTTGTTCGGAATCATGCTGTGTTTGGCGACGTGTTGCGAGAGGATGAAGTAGCCGCGAATGTTGAGGTTCATGACCTTGTCCCACGCGGCGACCGGGTGGTCTTCGGCGGGCGCACCCCAACTGGCCCCCGCGTTGTTGACCAGAATGTCGATCTTGCCCATGCGCTGCAGGGTTTCATCGGCCAGACGGCGGATATCCTCTTCTTTGCCGCAGTCTGCCGCGATCCATTGCGCGTCGATGCCCGCAGCTTTCAGTTCCGCCGCGGCCTGCTCCAGATCAGCCGCTTTGCGTGAACTCAGCATGACCTTGGCACCCGCCTCACCCAGCGCGTGCGCCATCTGCAAGCCTAGGCCGCGCGAGCCGCCGGTCACCAAAGCGGTTTTGCCAGTTAGGTCGAAGAGTTGTTTTGTGGTTCGGGTCATGTTAATTCCTGAAATGGGATAAGAGGGTCAGGGAGACTCGCGCAGCCTCGAGCGAATGTAGATCATGAGGATGCCCGCTGCGACCAGCACGCCGCCTGCAACGTACATCACCGTGGCGGTCTCGGAATCGCCAGACCCCAAAAACGACGCAATGCTGACGGTGAGCAGGCCGCCATAAATTGCGATCCACACCAGCCACTGTAGACGGGACAGAAACACTTTGCGTACCATTAAAACGCCTCCACAGCGAGGTTCGCGCAGGTCATGTCGTGCGACTCGACCACGTTGTACCAAGCGGCGATTTTGGGCAATTCGTAGTGGTAGAAGAAACGCGTGGCAGCGATGGTGCCTTGTGTCGATGGTTTTGACTGCGCGGCATCCATGTTGATTGCCGCGATGGCCACGTCCAACCAAATCCAGGCCAACACCATGTGTCCAAAGCCTTGCATGTAGGGCACCGCGTTGACCAAGGCCTGCGTCGGATTCTCGGTAGACCACGCAGCGCGGGTGACGGCGGCGGTTTTGAGCAGCGCGTGTTCGAGCTGATTCGCAAATTCAGCCAAGCCCGCCACCTGCTTTGCGCGCTCGACCGTGGCGGTAACACGTTCGACCAGCAGTGCCAGCCCGCGTCCGTTTTCCATCAGCACCTTGCGACCCAGCAAGTCAGCGGCCTGAATGCCGTGCGCACCTTCGTGAATCATGTTGAGGCGGTTGTCGCGCCAGTATTGCTCCACCGGAAAGTCGCGCGTGTAGCCGTAGCCGCCGTGAATTTGAATCGCCAGGCTGTTGGCTTCCAGGCACCATTCGCTCGGCCAGCTTTTGGCAATCGGCGTGAGGACTTCGAGCAGCAGTCGAGCATCGTCAGCCGATTGCGGCGCACCGGTGTGATGCTCGTCCACCAGGCGCGCGCAGTACAGCTCCAGCGCCAGCGCGCCCTCACCATACGATTTTTGCGCCAGCAGCATGCGTCGAACGTCGGCATGTTCAATGATGGGCACTTGCGCTTGGGCCGAATCTTTGGTCGCCGTGCCGCCTTGGCTGGTAGATTTGACCGGGCGGCCTTGCAAACGCGTTTTGGCGTAATCCAGCGACGCGTAATAGCCCGCCAGACCCAGCATGGTCGCGGCGGTGCCCACGCCAATGCGCGCTTCGTTCATCATATGGAACATGCAGCGCAGGCCGTCACCAGGTTTGCCGACTAGGTAGCCTACCGCACCGGGCAATCCATCGACCGGGTACTTGCCTTCACCAAAGTTCAACAGAGTGTTGCTTGTACCGCGCCAGCCCAGCTTGTGGTTCAGCCCCGCCAGGGCCACGTCATTGCGCACACCCGTCAAGCCACCCTTGGCGTTGACCATTTTCTTGGGCACGATGAAGAGCGAGATGCCCCGCGTGCCCGCCACAAGCTTGCCATCTGCCCCTGGAATTTTGGCCAGGACGAGGTGCACGATGTTCTCGGTCAGCTCGTGCTCGCCCGCGGAGATCCACATTTTGTTGCCTTTGAGTCGGTAGCGGGGGCCCAGCGCGTCGCGCTCAAAGTCAACACCGTCGGGGGCGGCGCGGGTGGTGATGTCTGACAAACTGGAGCCCGCTTGTGGCTCGCTCAGGCACATCGTGCCTGACCATTCGCCCGAAAACTCTTTGAGCGCGAAGACCTCTTTTTGCAAAGTGGTGCCGTGCTTCATCAATAGATTGGCATTGCCAACCGACAGCAAACCCGAGCCAATGCTGACCGACGCACAGGCAAAAAACGCGTTGGCCGCCGCCTCTACGGTGAACGGCAACTGCATACCGCCGATGTCGTAGTCTTGCGATGCGCTCAACATGCCTGATGCGGCGTAGGCCTGATGTGCATCGTGCGTGGCTTGAGGCAGTATGACTTTTTCGCCGTCAAATTGCGGCTCTTGGAGATCGACCACACGGTTGAACGGCGCGTACTTCTCTCGTGCGATGCGCTCACAAGTCTCCAGCACCGCGTCAAAGGTCTCGCGAGAATGGTCTGCAAACCGCTCCCGCTGGTTCAGCGAGGCGACTTGCAGCCAATCGTGCAGCAGGAAGTTCAGGGTGTCGCGCAATGCCATGGGATGCAGCCGATTTTGTGTTGAGATTCGTGTTGAGACACTAAAAACTAACCCAGAGGTTAATTTTTAGTGTCATTTATCAAAATAGGCCAAATTATGAATAAAATAGCCTTCTAGCTCTCGAATAATGTGCATTAATAGCTATATATACTATAGCAATCTAGCGCAGATTCAGCGTTTACAAGACTTAAAAGACGCCCGCTGCGCCCATACCGCCGCCGATGCACATCGTCACCACGACGCGCTTGGCGCCACGGCGTTTGCCTTCGATCAAGGCGTGGCCCGTCAAGCGCTGGCCGCTCACGCCGT
>JANOTO010000570.1:0-4617 GCA_031416395.1 Rhodoferax sp.
GCGACTGCTTTGGCCAGGATTTCATAGCGCCAGGGCCGCATGTGGCGAAAGGCCAAGTCCTGCAGCTCGCGGTAGGTGACGTTCAGCCCCAGGCGGTGCGCAATCGGTGCGTAAATCTCCAGCGTTTCGGATGAAATGCGCTGCCATTTGTCGCGCGGTGCGTCCGACAGCGTGCGCATGTTGTGCGAGCGGTCGGCCAGCTTGATCAAGATCACCCGTACATCGCGCGCCATCGCCAGCAGCATTTTGCGAAACGACTCGGCCTGGTTTTCCTCGCGCGTGTTGAACTGAAGCTTGTCCAGCTTGGTCAACCCGTCCACCAGCTCGGCCACGGGCGAGCCAAAGCGCTCCACCAACTCGGGTTTGGAGACGCCACAGTCTTCAATGGCATCGTGCAGCAGCGCAGCCATCAGCGCCTGTGCATCAAGCTTCCAGTCCGCACACTGGGCGGCCACAGCAATCGGATGCGTGATGTAGGGCTCACCGCTGTTGCGAATCTGGCCCAGGTGCGCTTCATCCGCAAATCGGTAAGCCAGCCGTACTTGCTCGAAATCGGCCACGCTTAAGTAATCCAGCTTGGCCGTCAACCCGGCAAAACTGGCCGCTGCGGCGTTCATGGCCGCTGCGCTGGGCACGGCTGCGCGGGCGACAGCGGGCGTTGCCCGTGGCGGCTTGTCGGGTGATTTCAGCGCGGTGCCCATGGCCCTGAATATAGCGTGTTGCCGGATTTTGAGAGTGATTCCCGCGCATTGGCCTTGCACACGCCCATGAAAAAAGCACCGCAAGCGGTGCTTTGTCGGGGTCGCCGCAAAAGTGTCAGAGCGGCACTTTTTTCAGCATTTCAATGCCAATCTTGCCTGCCGCAATTTCGCGCAATGCAGTCACGCCCGGCTTGTTTTTGCTCTCAATTTTCGGGGTATGGCCCTGGCTGAGCATCCGGGCGCGGTAAGTGGCGGCAAGCACCAGTTGGAAGCGGTTGGGGATCTGCGCCAGGCAGTCTTCGACGGTAATACGGGCCATGAAATCTCCAGAATGAGTGATTCGCTTTGCAAACTGTTGCAATACTTTTACACGACTGTGTTCAAAGGATGTTCAACGCCTTGAACACAGTGGCTCGGGCCCGGCGTTGCGCCGAAATCTTAAGCCGCTGCGAGTGAACGATTGCTTTCAAATCAAAAAGCGCCCGGTCAAACAACTCGTTAATTATAACGAAGTCGAATTTATCCACCTGCGCGACCTCGGTGGCGGCGTTAACCAGCCGCTTTTCGATCGTGTCCGGCGCGTCTTCCGCGCGGCGATCCAGCCGCGCGCGCAGCTCTTCCCAACTGGGCGGCAAGATAAAGATGCAAATTGCATTGCTGAAGATCTTCTTGATCTGTATCGCACCTTGGAAGTCGATCTCCAGAATCACATCGCCGCCTTGGGCAATTCTCTCTTCAATCGCTTGGCGTGAAGTGCCGTAGCGCTGGCCGTGAACGTGCGCCCATTCCACAAACGCATCCGCCTTGATCATGGCATCAAATTCGGAATGGCTCACAAAGTAGTACTCACGCCCATTCCTCTCCTGCCCGCGAGGTGCCCGCGTGGTGTGCGAGACCGAGGGCTGTACGCGCGAGTCAAGCTCCATCAATGCCTTCACCAGGCTTGACTTGCCCGCACCGCTGGGGGCTGCTACTACAAATAAATTTCCAGGAAAGTCCATGAAAGTGATGTGGGAGGCCGTCGATTGATTTGCCGCTATTCTAAGTTTTGCACCTGCTCGCGCATTTGCTCGATCAGCACTTTCATGTCCACCGAGATGTGCGTCAACTCCAGCGCAGCCGATTTGGAGCCCATCGTGTTGGCCTCCCGGTGCAGCTCCTGAGTCAAAAAGTCCAGGCGCTTGCCAATCTCGCCACCGGCTTTGTCGCCGCTGGCCTTGAGCAGCCGGTCGATCTCATCCAGGTGTGAGTTCAGGCGGGTGATTTCTTCGGCCACGTCGATTCGGATGGCAAAGGCAGTGGCTTCGGTCAGCGCCCGGTCGCGGGCGACCTCCGGGGCGACAGCACTCTCAAGTGCGTTTTGCCCCATCGTTTTCCCCAGGTTCATCGCCTCGTTCCAGCGCTCGATAAAACGTTGGCGCTGCGCCAACACTAATTGGGGCACCAGGGGCACCGCCTGCCCGGCCAGCACGCGCAGTTGCGCAACGTGCGCCATCAGCATGGTGGCCAGGCGCGCACCTTCGCGCTGGCGCGCGCTCAGCAGGTCTTTCAGCGTCTTGCTGGCCAGCGGCATGATGGCCGAACTCCAATCCTGCTTGGAGCTTTGCTCGGTCGATGCCAGCCGTATCACATCAGCCACCGAGAGCGGCGCTGCGCTGGGCAGCCAAGCCTTGACGTTGTCCTGCACTGCATTCAGTCGCTGCAACAGCTTCGGGGTGGGGTCTGAAATCGAGTTGGCTGCCACCGATTCAATGAAGGCGCGCACCTCGACCTTGCCGCGTTTGAGCTTGCTGATCATCAAGTCGCGCAAGGCCGGCTCGAACTGGCGCAGGTCTTCGGGCAGGCGAAACGAGAGGTCCAGAAAGCGGCTGTTGACCGAACGGATTTCCAGCCCTAGTTGGCCCGCAGCAACGGTTTTGGAGTCAGCCTCTGCCGCTGTGCTGGCTGTGTTGTGCTGCGCACTGGCATAGCCAGTCATGCTGTAAACTGGCATGGAATGCCTCCCAAAACAATGATCAAGACCGCGAGAATAACCCGGAAACCGGATTCAGCCTTTGGGCTGAAATCGGATTCAGCCTTTCGGCCGGTTAACCGTTCAGCCGCGTGACATCGAGTCATTGAATCAGGCAAACCGACAGCCCTCATCTATGTCAAAGGTCAAACCCGCACCACTTCCCCCCGACACCATGATTGGTGGCTACCGCATTGTGCGCAAGGTGGCCGCTGGCGGTTTTGGCGTGGTCTATCTGGCAGTGGACGCCGAGGGCCAGCAGGTGGCGGTGAAGGAGTATTTGCCGTCATCCCTGGCCTCACGCTCGCCGGGCGAATTGAGCCCAGTGGTGCAGCCCGAAAAGCTGTCACTGTATCGGCTGGGCCTGAAAAGCTTTTTTGAAGAAGGCCGCTCGCTGGCGCAAATCTCCCACCCCTCGGTGGTAAGCGTGATGAATTTCTTTCGCGAGAATGAAACTGTCTACATGGTGATGAACTACCTGGAAGGCGGTGCCTTGCAGGACTTCATCATCACGGCGCGCGATCTCAAGCAGCAAAAGGTGTTCCGCGAGTCGACCATCCGCTCGTTGTTTGATGAAATCCTGCGTGGCCTGCGCATCGTGCACCAGCACAAAATGCTGCACCTGGACATCAAGCCGGCCAACATTTTCATCACCGATGACAATAAGTCAGTGTTGATTGACTTTGGTGCCGCGCGCGAGGTGCTGAGCAAAGAGGGCAATTTTGTCCGTCCGATGTACACACCCGGCTTTGCCGCCCCCGAGATGTACCGCCGCGATGCCACCATGGGCCCATGGACTGATATTTACGCCATTGGTGCGTGTATCTACGCCTGCATGCAAGGATACCCGCCCAACGAGGCACCGCAGCGGGTTGAAAAAGACCGCATCGCCACTGCCCTGGCACGACTGCGCGGTGTGTACTCCGACAACTTGATCGAAGTGGTGGAGTGGTGCATGGCGCTGGATGCGCTGTCGCGCCCGCAGTCTGTTTTCGCGCTGCAAAAGGAATTGAGCCGCGAGGGCGAGCGCCGTTACACCAAGCTCTCTGTGGGCGAAAAGGTGCGGCTACAGTTCGACACCATCGTCACTGACACGAAGAAGAACGTGAAAAGCGCCAGCGCCTTTGGCAATAAGGCTAAATGAAGTTCTCCGTTTTTCAGGTCAGCCGTCGCGGAGGCCGCGAGAAGAACGAAGACCGCATGGGCTACAGCTATACCCGGGGCTCGGGGCTGTTCTTGCTGGCCGACGGCATGGGCGGGCACCCGGATGGCGAGGTCGCGGCGCACCTGGCGCTGCAATCGATGTCCGCCACCTACAAAAAAGTATCAGACGGCGTGATTGAAGATGTCAGCGACTTTTTGACCGATGCCGTGATGGCCGCCCACCGCGACATCCTGCGCTACGCACTGGAGCGCGGTATGGAAGACACGCCACGCACCACCATCGTGGCGGCATTCGTTCAAAACGGCGTGGCGCATTGGGTGCATTGCGGTGACTCCAGGCTCTACATGGTGCGCCACGGCGAAATGCTGGAACGCACCCGCGACCACTCTTACCAGGAGCGCCGCCCCGGCAACGGCCCGCTCACCGCGCAGCAGGCCAATCGCAATATTCTCTTCACCTGCCTGGGCTCGCCCACCAAGCCGATTCTGGAGGTGATGGGTCCGGTGCCGCTTCAGCAGGGCGACAAGATTCTGCTGTGCTCGGATGGCTTGTGGGGCAGCCTGGACGATGAAGAAATCGTGCTGCACCTCGGGAAAAAACCAGTGGCGCAGGCCGTACCCGACCTCGTGGATGCGGCGCTGGAGACGGCGGGCAGCAAGAGCGACAACGTCACCGTAATTGCGATGGAGTGGGAAACGCCGGATGAGTTTGAAGCCACGGTGCTGGCGGGCATCTCCACT
>JANOTO010000571.1:0-4228 GCA_031416395.1 Rhodoferax sp.
GAACCCGCGCTACCTCCCAGGGTTGAGCTGTGGTCGCACCACTTGCACTGCGTTGCGCACAGCGCCATCGTTGCTGGTGCAGTCACGCTTTTGATATGGGCCGCGCGGCGCGCACTATGGATACCGTTGCTGGGCTGGTGGTCGCACATCATCATTGATGTTTTCACGCATTCTGCCGATTTCTACCCCTCGCCCGTGCTTTATCCCATTACCGAGCGCGGCTTTGATGGACTGGCATGGAACACGCCGTGGTTCATGGTGGTGAACTACACGGCGCTCGTGGCGGTTGGGTTTTGGCTATGGCGCGCGCGAAAGGGCAGACGCGAGCGGTGAATTTAATGCCCTTGATTCACCAAAGTGTCGCGATACTAAGACCTACCACAATTGTGGTTAATTTTACATAACAATTAACTTTTAGGTTAATTTTATACCGAAACGTCCGTTTCAGTCTATTTTATTGATCAAAATGGCATCTGGCTCTCGTGATATATGCTCGGTAAGATATACATTTAATAGCAAACCAAGCGTTTTCCGTTTTCGCCTCCCGTTCATGGGCAGTCCAAGTCAGGCCCTGATGCTTGCGCCAACGCTCTTATGCTACGGTGCCTCATCCTTCGATACAGATCAGTGGCAAAGAGCCTGGTTGCTGCAATTGACGGAACTTCCACGGCGGTAAATACTCATAACCGCGATGCGGCACATACTCCTCATTCTCATGATCGCCCTGCTGCCTTTGCGCGGCTGGGCAAGTGAACGTATGGTCGTTTCAATGGCAGTGCAGCAACTGGTTGTGGCTCAGATGCAAACTGTTGATGAAGCAGGAATGCCCGCCGACTGTCCCCTTTTTGGCCAGGCATCAAAAACATCCACAACCGGCACAAACAGCGAAACCATGTCCCCGTTGTGCAAAGGCTGCACGACTTGCCAGCTCTGTATGGCTCTGGTCACGGGCTATGCGCCAATGCCTGGCATCGCAGCCCACTTGCCTCACGCTGTACGGAGCGTGAATACCTCCAGCTTCACCAGCGCCGAGCGCGCGCCAGGCTTCAAGCCACCCATTTCCTGATTTCCAATCCCTAAGTACGTCCTGACATCTGCTCGGGGCGCGATATAACCACGGCAAAATCCATCATTTGCCGGATCGGAGATGGAAATGAAAATATTTAACTTACCCACAGCCCGGAAAGCCGCTGCGTTGCTAGCCTTGCTCGCAGCCCCGCTAAGCCACGCCGGCCCGATGGGCTTCAAAGACAGCGCGATGGCGATGGGCGACTTCAGCCCGAATTGGCAGGAGGCCTGGGTCAACTACGCGGTCACGCCGCGTGATGCATTTGGCGCTGGCGGCCTGTACATGCGTTCGGACGATCAGCGATTGACCCGCACCCTGGTTGAAGCGACTTACACCCGCCTGGCCAAGCGCTGGAACGGTGAGCATTCGCAGGCCAACATCTGGTTGCTGGCGGGGGCCGGTACGCTCAAAGGCAACGACTTCAGCGACACGCGCTTCATGCTGGCACCGGGCATCTCGGCAGACTTTGAAACCACGCGCGTGTACGTGAGTGCGACCGCGCGGCTGTACCGCGCGCCAGGCATCAACCATGATTTTGCCTCGGCACGGGCCGGTTTCTCGTTTTACGAGACCGACTACGACGAGGTGCAGCCCTGGCTGGTTGTGGAGGCGCGGCGAATGAACAATCTGTCTGATCAAACGGAGATCACGCCAATGCTGCGGTTGATCCACAAACGTTACTTTGTAGAGCTTGGCGTGAACAATGCCAACCAGACGCGTTTTAACTTTATGTACATTTTCTGAATCCAGGAGCCCATCATGAACATCACATTTCAAAAATTCACCGCCGCCTTCATCGTTGTGGCAGGAGCCGCCATGTTTGCAACCAGCGCACAGGCTGCTACGGCGATCAAGGCCAACGTCAACGGCATGGTTTGCGCCTTTTGCGCGCAGGGTATCGAGAAGCGCCTGCTTAAATTGAGCAGCACCAAAGAGGTCTTCGTCGACCTGAAGAAAAGAGTCGTCGCGGTGGAGGCCAAGGAAGGCGAGACGCTGGACATCAAACTGGTCACCGCCGAGATTGTGGATGCGGGCTATGACGTGACCAAGGTCGAAGTCGTGCCGCAGTCGGTGGCCGACATCCGCAGTGAGACGAAAGCCAAAAAATGAGCACAGATCAGCTCAGTCAGCTCGATTCATTGAAGCCGTTGAACAATAACCGCTCCAGCCTGTGGTCGTCGCTGGCCAGCCTGTTCGCCAGCAGCAGCACGCTGGTGTGCTGCGCTTTGCCGGCGCTGCTGGTGGCTGTGGGTGCGGGTGCGGCGCTATCGTCCTTGGTGTCTGCGGTGCCGCAACTGGTGTGGCTCAGTGAGCACAAAGAGGCGCTGTTCACATTTGCAGGTGTGATGCTGGCCGCCAGCGGCGTGCTGCAATGGCGCAACCGCACAGCGCCTTGCCCGCTTGACCCCGGCTTGCGTCAAAGTTGTTTGCGCACCCGTAAAGCAGCCGCCCGCATGTGGACTTTCAGCGTTGCGATCTACGCCGTGGGGGCTTGGTTTGCCTTCGTTCAACCCTGGCTGATGGAGTGAGCAATACTGGAGGCCCCCAGCGCCTCAATTAGAGGGCTTGACTCTGGACGGATATCAGAGTTTGCAATCGTTTGAATTGAACAGGAAAACAGCGTGTCCGCTCAATGTAATCACGAACCTTCACCCGCCTCGCCGCTTGTCGATGTGCCACGCTATCGCCGCATTCTGTGGATTGCCCTGATCGTCAACGCCGCGATGTTTTTTGTGGAGCTGGGGGCGGGTTACCGCTCTGGCTCCGTCAGCCTGCTGGCCGATGCCATCGACTTCGCGGGGGACGCTGCCAACTACGCCGTTTCGTTGGCCGTGCTGGCCGCAGCGCTGTCATGGCGTGCCCGCGCAGCGCAGCTCAAAGCCGTGTGCATGATTGGCTTTGGCCTGTTTGTTTTGAGCCGCGCCGCTTGGGGCGCATGGACGGGAGCCATCGCACCCGATGCCAGCACCATGGGCGTGATCTCAATACTGGCTTTGGTGGCCAACATCGCCGTGGCCTGGATGCTTTATGCCTTTCGCGAGGGCGATGCCAACATGCGCAGTGTGTGGCTGTGCTCGCGCAACGACGCAATTGGCAACCTCGCTGTGATGGCGGCGGCGCTGGGCGTGGCCGGCACGCGAACCGCCTGGCCGGATCTGGCAGTGGCTGCCATCATGGCCGCATTGGCCTTGCAGGGTGGCTGGTCTGTGCTGCGCCAGGCGCGGGGCGAGTTGGCAACGGGACAGCATGACCACGCCCATTGAAGGGCAAGTTCGCTGAACAATGGCTCAAGAACGCCAATCGGCGCGGAACTGTAGAACCGTTTCCAGTCGCCCCACGCATGTGGTTTCGCGTCAATGGGTTGGCCAAAAACCTGAGAAAAAAATCGAGAAATGCCCATGTACCAACTGATCAGCGCCACCCCCAGCCCCTACGCCCGCAAGGTGCGCATTGCCTTGGCCGAGAAAGGCCTGCCGTTCGAACTGCTGACCGAAGTGCCGTGGGACAGCACCACCACCACGCCGCGCTACAACCCGCTGGAAAAGCTGCCCATCCTGCTGCTGGGCGACGGCAGCAGCGTCTATGAATCCAGCTACATCCTGCAATACCTGGAGCTCAAGCACCCGCAGGTACCCTTGGTACCCAAAGACATCGACGGCCATCTGGCTGCGCGCAAGCTTGAAGTGCTGTGCGACGGCGTGTGTGATGCCGTGGTGCTGTCGCTGTTCGAGAAAATGCGCGCCGGCGGCGGCAGCCCCGAATGGCTGGCCCGCCAACGCCGCAAGATTGAAGGCGGAATGGCTGAGATGGCCCGTCTGGTGGGTCAGCGGCAGTGGGCAGTAGGCGAGTCTTTTAGCCTGGGTGACATTGCCGTGGGTACGGCGGCAGGCTATGTGTCGCTGCGGTATCCAGACCTTGCCTGGCGCACGCTGCACCCGGACCTGGCCGTGTTATGTGAACGGCTGGCGCAGCGGAAGTCGTTCACGGATTCGATGCCGGCAGCGCAGACGATTTCTGACAAAGTGGTGTGAGACTTTCAGTGGTGCGCGCTCTTCCAGACTCAGATGCTCATCGCTATCATTCATACAACACCATGGTAAAACCAGCCTCATGATCCATGATCTCGCCTTCAAAAGTGCCCTGGAACTGTCACGCGCC